>NZ_MPJE01000099.1:0-61293 GCF_001975465.1 Chlorobium sp. KB01 | reverse complement strand
TGAGTGATTTCGGAGCTCAATACTATGCCTGTGCTTTCCCCTGTCAACGCTTCCCCATACCATTGCTGTGTATCGAGGCATGACTCGGGGCCATGATGGCTGGCTATGCCTTTCATGTAAGTAACTTTCATACTCTGCTTTCTACCGATCTTAATCGGCGCTTTCACCACGTCCCCAAGTCCACGTCCCCAAGTCCACCTACGTCTGTTGCTGACAGATTCAGCTTCTCCTCGCAGATCAGCTTACAGTTTCCTGCGGGTTCGTTTACCAATAGCTTCACACAAGGCAATTACTTCTCCTGCATGTACTGGCGGTCTCAACTGACTGAACAGTTGGTCTGTTTTACAAGACAACTCCACTACAAGACTTTCACGTCGCACAGTAACTTTCATACTCTACTCTCTACCGGTCTTAATCGGCGCTTTCACCACGTCCCCAAGTTAGCACACGATTATACTCATCGCCAATCAACGGTCGGTCGGCATCGCCATTATCTTTTCAGCCTGTTTTAGAGGGCCGTTAGCGTTCCTGAAGGAACAAACACAACAACAGCGTCAATGATATATATGCTCAATTATTTAAAGCCTTGTTAATTGAGCTTACTATAAGCAAGACTACGTGACTTGTCGCGCAGGGGTTTTTCAAAATAAGTATAAACAAGAGTACTGGTAATGAGCACTACTGAAAGAATAACTGCGTAAGCAATAAATGTTTCAGTAACGGACAATTGGGGAGTGCTGTAGCCATTAATTCCTATTGCTTCCGGACGTTTAAGCAAAACCCTGACAATCTGGTTCGCAACCCACTCTATTGCCGGGTGAGACATATACACCGAATACGAAATTGTGCCTAACCAGGTGAACACTCTGAATTTAAGGACTCTGTTCAGCCAGCCGTCCGGAACAAGTATTAAAGAGGAGATCAACGCTGATCCAAGAAAATACATATATGAGTTAGTGTCATAGTTTATTCTTGTCTGCAGAAATACAACTATTAAAAAAAACATGGCGATCGACAGCCATTTATATCCAGAAGAAATAATTTTTCGATTTTTTATCAATTGAGCCGTCATGCATCCAATAAAAAATCCTGCCGTACAGCGAAACATCGGACCGAATCCCAGTGTAAATCCGGACACAAGCAGAACAGTTGAAATAATGGCAAATAGTGCAAAAAAATGTATTTTTAACCGTTTAAAATAAAGAACTCCGAGCCCGAATATAAGATAGGTATAAAACTCAACGCTTATTGACCATGATGGGTAATTAAATGTTTGTGAAGAATTAGGCAAAACTGACTGGACAAGCAAAATGTTTTGTATGAAGGCAGTAAAATTGTTCCTTTCAAAAGGCACAGAGTTAGGACTTATAATCCCATACTTTACCTGAAATATGTACTTGGCAAATTCAAAAAACAAAAAAACAATTAAAAACAGCAGGTGGACAGGATAGAGTCTTCCAAACCTTAAAAACTGGAAACGAACCAAATCTTTTATTGAAAAAATTTTATCCCCATAAGCATTAAACAAAACAAAACCGGAAAGCACAAAAAACAACTCAACCATTAATGATCCGTTATCTACGACAGGAATATAACAGACAGGATTCCACTTTGGTATATGCCCAAAAACTATAAGCAGTGCAGCCAAACCCCGTATACTCTCTAATTCTTCAATTTTTTTCGGTTGATAAATCTCTCTTTGATCAATACATATATCATTACGCATACCGCTCCTTATTGTATTTCAGAGAAACCAGATTTTCGCTCCGTCCTGCAGACACGAACAGTAAAGTCATATACAAATCCTCACCTGAATAAATCATATCCTGAACTGCCAGACAATACACAAGAACAAAAGCCGAGGTCAGCATCGGCCATAATTATCCTCAAAACGGACAATATCATCTATTACACCTTTCAACAAGGAAGCTGGTTTTCTCTGTCATTGATTTATCGACATTTCCCGGAAAACGTCATCGAAGACCGGCGAGATAAATCGGGATCCTGCAGTCGATAAATGATTGTAATCAATAAAAAGGCCTTTATTGTGATACATAACCAAAGAGTATCCTTTTTTGTCAAAAAACAACTTTTCAGGATGCACAAGCCTAACGTGTGGCAAACTGGCCAATTCTGTCAGAATCGATAAAACTTCTTTATTCTGTTTTTGATATTCGAAAACTGTAGGAGAAATCTTGGGATAGTCTGGAGTTGTCCCAAATCTATGAGCCAAAAAAAGAAAGCGGTTGGGATCCTCTTTCAAAGTTGGCGTGTCACAAATCAAAACGACGTTCTTTCCTATCTTCAGAAGGGCATTGACCGATCTCGAAAGACCGGTTTTCAACAAGATCGGATATGTTTGTTTGCCTTTCAATTCACCTGTCACATCAACTAACACCCTCATTGCCGACCAATAGCCGCCAATGAATACCGTTTTGATATTCGGGCGCGCCTTGATAAAATCAATTATTCGTTGATTGTACTGCGCCTCATCGAAATTCTCTCCAGTGACCATATCCAATCCGAGAAGCGGACGAATTCCGCCATGTGCCATGTTATAACCGGACAACCCGTATTTTTCAGCCATATTGGTTAGCGCACCCACTAACGTAATGCCATGGGAGTCTCCCCAAATGACAAAACAAGGTTCAGTCTCAATGTTACCTATCAATGACGGAAGTTTTCCTTCATTCAATCCTTCAAGGTTTTTGTCGTTTTTCTGGTAGAATCTGAACTGAGGATCTGCATTCATGTCTGCACCTATACCAGCTTCTTTATCTTCGGGAAACCGATAAGCCATTCCTTTTTGAAGATAAATCACAACCCCGATTGACGCAGCAACAACCATTACCGTTAAAGCAAATGCAAAAAGCTGTTTTCTTTCAGCAAAAATGGGATGATCGTTTCGAAATGGCCGTTCGATAAAGTGATATGAGAGTATGGAACAAACAAAACAAAGAAATAGTATTTCGATAATTTCATATGGGTACAGATTACGAAAAATTAAAAACCTCGCAAAAGAAATAATCGGCCAGTGCCATAGATAAAGTGAATATGAAATAAGTCCTATAGAGACTAAAAGTTTGGTACTCAGCAACCGACTTATAACAGATTCACCATCCATACCGCTGTAAATAAGCAGAGTGGATGCCACCGCAGGAACCAATGCAGCAGATCCAGGGAACATAGTGGAAGATGAAAAAAAGATCGTAGCATAGGCAAAAAGAGACAAGCCAAGAAATGCTAGCAGGTTGCGCAGCAAGGATGTCCGAAGTTTCGGAAGGACGTCCAGAGACAGGATTGAACCAAAAAGGAACTCCCATGCCCGGGTAGGAAACATATAAAACGTGGCACGCTGATGAACATTAACTCCGTAAATACAAGCAATCAGCGAAAGTAATCCTGTGCCCAGCAACCACGGAAGGTATCGTTTCGATGAAAACCGATGAAGAGCTACGAGCATCAGAGGATAAAAGATGTAGTATTGTTCTTCAACAGCCAGTGACCATGTATGCAATAATGGTTTGGTAAAATTCTCAGGTTCAAAGTATCCGTTTTGCGACCAGAACAGAATATTTGATGAGAAAAAAGTGGTAGTAGTGATACTTTCTCCAAGCAACTTGAATGCAATCGGAAAAAAAAGATAGGACCCAACAAGCAATACAAAAAACATCACGAGAAAAAGTGCAGGAAAAACCCTTCTTATCCGTCTTTCATAAAATCCTGCAATAGAAAATGTTCCATCATGAATTTCTTTGAGGATAATAGAAGTGATAAGAAAACCGGAAATAACAAAAAAAACATCAACACCAACATAGCCACCTGAAAACCCGGAAATACCAGCATGATAAAATATGACAACCAGTACGGCTATGGCTCTCAGACCATCAATATCAGCCCTGTACGGTAACGACATTAAATAGGGGTAAGCGGTTTACGATAAAGTTAACGATCATCAAGCTATCAAGAAATTAGTAGTAATTGTCCTGTTTGCCGGTCAATAAATTCGGCGATGAATTGAGATAGACCGAAATCGGCTGCCTTTTCGATCCCGAATTTGAATTTCAGGTAACCTTCCCTGAGGTTTCCAACCTCAATTTCGCTAATCCCTCTCCCCCTGCTGCACTGTTGAATGGCCTGAACATTTATCATGATGCAGCATCATTTTTTACCAAAAGCAGAAACAATTTGCGTTACGGCAGTTTCTGGTGAAAACAAGTTTGCGTAAAGAGCTTTGCATCTATTTTTCATACCATGATCTGCATCAATCGCCTTGATTAAATCTAAAGACTGGTGCACCAAAGTGTCTGCCGTTCCGTCTTCACTGACACGTCCGACATTTTCCTGTCGGATCATTGCCGCCAAATCATTTCCCGGATTTATATTAGCTAAAACTGGTAGACCGCTTTTCATGTACGTTAAAAATTTACCGGGAATATTATGCGACTTGTGTCTTGGATCAAGCGCAATCAGCCCTACTGTACATTGCTCATAAAGGCCAGGGATTTCATCCGGATCGATTTCATTGTGGAACAAAACATTGTTGAGCTCCCGATATTGAGCAGCTTCCGATAGCTTCTTAGTCTCACTGCCCCTACCGACAAATAAAAACCCGATATTGTTCATGGATCGTAATCGCTCTGCAAGATCCAGCAAAATGCCCATCCCCTGAGCTATCCCCATATTTCCGGCATAAACGAAAACTTTTCTGCCAGCCAACTTTGAGTTTGCAAGAGAGATCGAGCACCTGGTAATCGGCAAATCAGCCAACCAGTTCTGCAGCACTTCAAGCTTGCGGCCACGCTTTTGCTGCCAGTCGCTAAAATATTCCAGATTGCCAGGCGTCTGCACCCCGATAATATCGGCAACACCATATTGGTAACGAGCAACGGCATCAAAAAACCGGTATGGCAAACCTCTTCCCATCAAGCCCATATCAACCGCCCATTCAGGAAATATGTCGCGAATAATAAGGTAGCCCTTACAAGCGCTTTTCTCTTTAAGTGTTTTCGCCAGGGGACCATGAAAAATGGATGGTGCATACCATACCACACCATCCCACGTTTCGTCGAAGATTGGACTCTTACGAAGGTTC
This sequence comes from Chlorobium sp. KB01, assembly GCF_001975465.1. NCBI lineage: Bacteria > Pseudomonadati > Chlorobiota > Chlorobiia > Chlorobiales > Chlorobiaceae > Chlorobium > Chlorobium sp. KB01. The sequence continues at coordinate 56,198 of NZ_MPJE01000099.1, read as the reverse complement.
CTGCGCATTAAAAACGGCATGAAAAACTCTCCGATCGTACGCCTAACGTAGTCGATGTCCTTCGTCTCTGGCGCATGCAAGCGCAGAACCCGAACACCGTCCCTCACGTCCATCTGCCATGGATCTTTAATTTCAGCAGACGGTAACATCACTGTCAGTTCATGCCCTTGCCGGACGAACTCACGCGACAGATCTCTGAGTTGTACTGCCCCAGAAGTGCGTAAAGGAGGAAATGTATCTGCTATGAGAGCAATACGCATCTGACGCGTCATCAATACTGTTTCCAGACAACGCGCTTCACGTAATCTGTATAGCTATGGATAATACGAACGATTTTATCGGAAACATTGGGCATACTGTAGTCAGAAACAAGGCGCAGAATGCGTTCCGAGCCCCTCGTCTGGCCTTCCAGAATAGACAATCCTTGGCGCACTCTTTGTACTTCCAGCCCAACCATCATCACAGCAGCTTCTTCCATACCCTCGGGTCTCTCGTGCGACTCTCGCAGGTTAAGCGCAGGGAAATTCAAAATGGAAGACTCTTCTGTGATGGTGCCGCTGTCAGATAGAACCGCCTTGGCATTCATTTGCAAATGCACGTAGTCATAGAAACCCAATGGCTTCATCAGCTGTACCTTAGGATGGAAATTTGCGCCTGTTGTATCGACGCGCTTTTGCGTTCGTGGGTGAGTTGACACAACCACTGGCAGCCCATGATCCTCAGCCACAGCATTAAGTACTTCTACCAGTTTGTGGAAGCTGTGGTCAGATTCAATGTTTTCTTCACGGTGGGCACTCACCACAAAGTACTGTCTTGGAGTCAGTTCCATACGCGCAAGTGCATTGCAGCCTCTAATCTGTGGCATGTAGTAGTTCAGTACTTCGTACATAGGGCTGCCGGTTTTGATCACCTGGTCAGGGGGGAACCCCTCTCTCAGCAGATTCTCCCTAGCGATGGTGCTGTAGGTTAAATTAATGTCTGCTGTGTGGTCCACAATACGTCGGTTGGTTTCCTCTGGCACACGTTGGTCATAACAACGGTTACCCGCCTCCATATGGAAAATCGGGACCTTGCGACGTTTGGCGGGAATCACCGATAAACAACTGTTTGTATCGCCAAGCACAAGCATCGCCTCTGGCCGCACTTGTGCTAACACATCGTCAATTGCTGTGATTAGGTTACCAATAGTGTTGGCGGCACTGGTGCTCCCCACCGCGCTATTTAAGAAATAGTCGGGCTTTCGAACACCCAAATCATCAAAAAACACTTGATTGAGTTCGTAATCGTAGTTCTGGCCAGTATGCACTAACACGTGTTCACAGTGTTTATCAAGCATAGCGACTACACGCGATAAGCGAATAATTTCCGGTCTAGTGCCAACTACCGTAATGATCTTAAGCATTTAATGCCTCCCGAATCAGCTCTTGCGCAAGTAGAAGTTGTTTAACTTCATCTATATTGAGACGCCTAGTGTTGTGTGAAGTGTAATCATCTATTTCCGAGATTGCTGTCTCTCCACTCACGAAATATTTTGCATAGTTTAGGTCACGCGAATCGGCAGGGATACGGAAGTAATCGCCCAAATCTTCCGAGCGCGCCATCTCTTCTCGTGAAACAAGCGATTCATAAAGCTTTTCTCCGTGACGGGTGCCTATGATCTTAATCTCGTTATTCTTCCTCAATAATTGGCGCATTGCCTCAGCTAAATCCCCCACTGTTGAGGCTGGTGCTTTTTGCACGAAGATGTCACCAGGACGAGCATGCTCAAAAGCATATAGCACTAAATCGACTGATTCCTCCAACGACATCAGAAATCGCGTCATCGTGGGATCGGTAATGGTGAGCGGTGTACCATCTTGAAGTTGCTGCAGAAACAGCGGAATCACAGATCCCCGTGAGGCCATAACATTTCCATACCGTGTGGCAGTCAGTATAGTCTTAGCCGGATCGCAAAGCCTAGACTTAGCTACCATGACTTTTTCCATCATCGCCTTTGACATACCCATCGCATTGATCGGATAGACTGCCTTGTCAGTGGACAGAACAACGACGCGCTCAACTCCTCGGTCAATCGCCGCACGCATCACATTTTCGGCCCCAATTACGTTCGTTTTAATTGCTTCCATGGGGTAAAACTCACAAGATGGTACTTGCTTAAGTGCGGCGGCATGAAACACATAGTCTACGTCCTTTAGCGCATCGTGTATACCGTCGTAATCGCGCACATCCCCGATGTAAAACTTCACTTTGTCACTCTTCAGTGTAATGCGCATATCCTCCTGCTTTTTTTCGTCTCGACTGAAAACGCGAATCTCTGCGAAGTCCGATTTGAGGAAGCGCTGCAATACTGCATTTCCAAAACTGCCTGTACCTCCAGTAATCAGCAATATTTTGTCTTTGAACATGATTTCCAGGTTTTAAAAATATTGATTAGCGAGGTAGATCTTTAAAATCACGCATTCGCTTTACTAAATCGGACCAAGTTGGTGGCTGGTAACAAGTAGCGTTGCGAAAACGTTCTGAGTTCAAGGAACGGTCAATGACAAACTTGTCATCGTGAATGACCTTAACCTTGCATCCATAGGCATTCGCCAGCAATTTGAGCAAAGAGTACTTGTCAATTGGATCTGCAGAGACATGGTAAAGACCTCGCAGTTCTGGATGCGGCAAAACATACTGATCAATCACACGAGCTAACTCGACCGTTGGCAAGCCAGAAAACACGGCTTTGCTGAAACCATGTACCGGTTCAACTTGGGATAAGAACCATTCGACTAACCCATGGGCACTATTCAGTTCATGACCGATAATCGAAGTTCGCAGCGTTATGGCATTTTCGTAGTCCACCTCACCTATAAGTTTGCTACGTCCATACAGATCTTTAGCATCAGGAGGATCACTCTCAAGATACCCGCCTTTCTCACCCGAGAACACACAGTCTGTGCTGACATGTATTAAGCGCGCACCGGCCAGTTGACTCAAACGCACTAGACGATGTGGCAACAGTGCATTTATCGGGATAGCGGTCAACGGATCATCAGCCTCTGCCAACTGCTTGATAATGCCAATGCAGTTAATGACGACATCGGGCTTTATCTGTGCGAACAAGCGGGTAAGACTGTCTAGGTTCTCGACATCTATGTCGGCTATAATTTCAGCATTAGGTGCATAAGCATTCAAAACTTTAATAGACTCGTAATTACGAACCGAACCGTAAACATCGAAGGAAGAGCGTTCTGCAAACCAGCGCAGAAGAGAATTACCGAGCATTCCGCTGGCGCCAAGAATTAACAGTTTCATAATTCTAACTACTTGAACCGTTGACTAAATAAAGAACCCCGCCGCAAGCAGCGGGGTATTTTGAAGACAACTCTATTATGCTTTACGCCTCAAGAGGCGGGGAATATGACCCATAGAGATTCAAAATCGCTCAACTCAGGTTGACATCCTGAATAATTCATGAGACTCGATAAAGCCAGACAATCGAAGCAAAAATGAATTGCCGATAGAGGCATCGAACTCGAAATCCGTCCACAACCCGCATCCGGTCAATAATCCGAAGCATCACAGGTTGTTCAGCGATGCCAAACAGGTGTTTTTCGCAAGCTGAAAATGGGAGTCAGGAACAGATGGCATGCACTTTACCCTCGGCACCATGATTCCGTGATGCCCCCCATTATAGAGTGCTGTTCAATCTCACCGTCTTCGTTGTTCCTGCGTCAGGTTGTCATCGATGGCTGAGGAACCGAGCGCAGATGTTCAAGGAGTGCAAAGCATTTGTTCAGTATAGCTTGCTCGGGGCATGCCGATGGCAGATGCAGTTTGATTCTTGTTTTCATCTCAATGACTCTGGCTCCGACTTTCAAGAGTATCAGTCGGATGCTTGCAAAGTTCGCCGTAGCAAGACTCGTGCCTTTGAGTAGATTTGAGCGAAATGCATGCAGCACGACATAGGCCGCCGAATGCAGGAACAGGCGGAACTGGTTGGCAAGAAAGCGGTGACAGGAGGTACGGTCGCTCCTGGTATAGGTCTTGTGCTCCTTGATGTAGAGCTCGTCATTGCCTCGAAGGCTGTAAATCTGTTCGTGAAGCGCCTTGGCCTTTGCCTCCAGCAAGTCGGTGCTGATGAATCGGACATTCAAGCCTTTGTCGGTCATTTCCACCTTGGCAACCACCTTGCGTGCTTCACTCCAGCTCTTGGCCTGATACCAGAGGGTATGGTAGCGGCGGTAGCCTGGTTTCTGTTGTTTTACCTCGTTGATGATGGACTCGACATACCGGTACAGGACTTCATTGCCCCCAAGGCCGGTCACGCTATAGCAGTTCTGTTGTTGTGCAAGGAAGGTAAAGAGTTCCGGCACACCGTAATGGCTGTCGCCCCGATAGACAATGATGGTCTCCGGCCATTACTGGCGGATATGGTGAATGATACGCTTCACGTATGAGACGATCTCTTTGCCGAAAGGACGCCTGCCGGGTCACAGGATCGAGGTGATCAGTTTGCCGCTCAGCCCTTCGAAAACATGCATCGGCTGGTAACAGGTCTCCTGATGGTAGCACTGAACAAGGCCAGTTGCTGTTTGCCGTGAACAACGTCGTCAGTGTCGTCGAAATCCAGAACGATAACGGGAGGCTCTTCGGTGTAGGAGGTGAGAAAATGGTTCAGCAAACCGATGGCCATGCGATAAAGTTCAGCGCGGCTGACCATGTTTTCAAGCCTGCTGAACGTAGGCTGACTGGCAAGATCAAGGCCGCTGTCCGGCAAACGGTCAAGGTCCATCTTCAAGGCAGGATCATTGCGCAAGGTATTGCTGTCATTGCCATCTTCGTAACCGCAGGCGATCTGGTAGACACGCTGCGCAGGAAGCTCAGTGATCGGATGCATAACCGAAGAAGACCGACGGGTATCGGTGATGCAGTTGGTCAGAGCAGAGATAATACCGGTTCTGAATTCGGTTTCGCTCAGAAGCAAGACGTCGGCATCGCTGGTAACGCTACCACCATGGAAATCAAGGGTCACTTTTTGCCTTGGACCGGGGCAAGGGAAGCTACGGGAAAAGGCTCAAATAAAGATTGCTGGGTATGCTGCCCGGTGTTTATATTCGTGGAAAGGGAGTGCATGGATATCGCATGTATCTTATTGGCTTAAGCATCAATAAAATAATGAATTGCGTAGTCATGCGCCCCTTTTTTTATTGCCCACGTGAATTATTCAGGACATTTGAGGATCTCTTATAATGGCGTCCCAGCTTCGCAAAATATTCGAATGTATCATGAGCGCAACGTTGCCATGAATAATATAGAGATCGTTCATAATTAACATTAGCAAATTTGGACCGCAATGATGGCGATGCCAACATTTCCAGCAATACATGGGCAATTTCTTCTGGATGTTCCGGATTGTAATAAATACCACCATCCTTTAGAACTTCTGGCATCGGCCCACGGTCAGAACAAGCTATCGGTAATCCGGATGCCATTTTTTCAAGAAGAATATTGGGTAAATTCTCACAGCTCGAGGCAAAGACTGCAGCATCGGCCCGGTTTAACATAAGCGGCAATTCGTTGAATGGAAGTACTCCGTAATATTTACACCATAATCCATCCGGATCATACGTTTGCAAGCTCTTATGCAAATATTTCAAAGCCATGGAACTTCCTGATGCACCGTTCATCTCCAACAAAATTTCCCATCCTGTCTCCTGCCTTAACTTGGCCACGGCTTCCACAAGATTCCATTGATGCTTATAGGGTTCAACACTTGAAATATAAACCAATCGAAAGGGATCTGATGAACTGCATTCATTTATCAAACGTGCAGGTCTCGGACGCTGAAAAAAAAAGGAGGTAATACCGAAAGGTATGGTCACGTGATTTCTGACTGGCACTTTATTCAACCGCATGATTACCATTCTGGCATAATCAGACAGAAATATGACACCATCGGCTTTCCTGAAAGAATGAGATTGAGATATACGCAAAAGAAAAAGTTTGATAGTCATCGTCGATGCCCCATACCTTAATAATTCCGGCAGCTCGAAGGGCAAAAGATTCAGACTTGCCGTAACGATTGGTCGAAATGAGGTAGCGAATGAGCCTCCAGGAACAAAGAGCATATCACATTGAGCCGAAAGCAATTCCTTTCCGAGTTCGTTGCGTTGCCATAGTGCCCTTTTGAGATAGTGCCCTTCATTGATCACAAGGTTTGAGCGTTTTTCCAGCCACAGTCGATTGTCAATTTGATCAAGGATAACTTGCGGCGCCCAAACAATCACTTTCTTGATTCCATGAGCAATGGGATCTGCGACACGCAATAGCTCAACGAGATAGGTAACACCCCCGCCAACTCGGCTATTCGAAGCATCAATTCCGAGTATCATCAAGGAGCTGCTGAATTGTTGATGTTACTCTTTGCACATTTTCCATGGTCATTATCGGGTAAATCGGCAATGACACACACCCATCATAAATACGTTGACTGTTCGGAAACATCTTTTCACTCAGGCCATAGGTCTCTCGCCAATACGGCTGAAGATGAAGGGGGATATAATGAACACTGCATCCGATCCCCATCTCAAACATTTTCTGAATAAATTCGTCACGACCAATTCTTAAACCTTCTGCCAAACAAATGACATATAAATGCCAGGAGTGTTGTTCTCCTTTCCGGGGTTTTGGAGGCAGACGCAACGGTAAATCTGCCAATTTTGCATCATATGCTTCGGCAATCCTGGTGCGATGTTCATGAAAAGCCCGTACTTTCTTTAATTGATGGATGCCAAGGCAGGCGGCAATATCCGTCATGTTGTATTTAAACCCGGGTGCGAGGATTTCATAATACCAAGCCGGCGCTTTCGAGTTAAAACGGTTGAACACATCCTTGCTAATACCGTGAAGCCGCATCATACGCACACGTTTCGATAGAGCAGGATTGCGGGTGACCAACATCCCTCCTTCTCCCGTCGTCATTGTTTTGTTGGAATAAAAACTGAAAACAGTTGCATCCGTATCAAGTGTACCGATCAATTGGCCATCGTATGTTGTGGGCAGTGCATGAGCTGCATCTTCAACCACATGCAGATTATGGCGTTTAGCCAATTCGATCAGTGACCCCATATCGGCAGACAAACCTCCGAAATGAACGGGAATTATCGCTTTTGTCTTTGGCGTTATTGCGTCTTCTATAGCCGCAACATCAATGCAATAAGTTTCCGGATCCACATCAACGAAAACCGGTTTGGCATCGAGATAACGAATAACTTCAGCTGTCGCGGTAAAGGTATAACTTACGGTGATCACTTCATCACCTTGGCCAACACCGACAGCTTCAAGAGCAAGATGCAGACCAGAGGTAGCTGAATTAACTGCAATAGCCTCCACACCACCGCCAATAAACTCCGCAAAATCTTTTTCAAACTTATTGACTTTTGGCCCGGTTGTCACCCAACCTGCACGCAAAGAATCAACAACCTCTGCAATCTCATCCTCACCGATCTCAAGATTAAAAAATGGTATAAAATCAGTCATTAGAAATTCTGTTCATAGTTGTTTCAGCCCATTTGTCGGCAAGTCGCTTCGGCAATAACGTACCAAAATATCTTTCTTTCAGTAGCTCATAAAGACATCCTGATAAGAGCAATTCTCGCAAAATATAAATGTATGTGATGAGATTTTTTTCCTCTTTATGCAAGACATCTCGGGCATTTGCCCAAACCTTGCGACTATAAACAAAATTCACCTCTTCTTCAATTTCATGCCTTACCCAGTCAACAAATCCGACCCACTCATTCACATTCATTTCCACAGAAGGATCTCTTTGACCGTTTTTTCGAAGATAATGGCAAATTGTAGACGCAAAATCATAGTATATCGATCTCATACCAGACTCTTCATGCGATATTTGTCTGGCATGTCTTCGTATCTTGACCAGCGGCTGGTTTATACACGTAATATTTCCTTTCTCTGATAAACGAAACCAGAAGTCATGATCCTGAGACCTGACAATTCTTTCATTATAGCCACCAATCTGTCGAGCAACATCAGCTCTGATAAAGGCAGAAGAATGAGGAAAAAATCTTTGATAACGTTCAAGATTCCTGACAAGTTTTGAATGGGACGTTGGGTAATGTTGTAAATTGAGAAATTTTCCGGCATCATCAATCTCTACGAAATCCGAACCTGCCAATACAACGCTATGATTAGACTTCAAACGATTATAAAATACCTTTAATCGATCGGGCATACATAAATCATCAGCATCGAGCCTGGCGATCCAATGACCTTTTGCAACTCGAATTCCGCAGTTCAGCGAATCAGCAAGACCAGTATTATTTTTGTCAATAATAACGACCCTCGAATCTGTTGCCGCAAAATGGCGGATAATTTCGAGCGATTGATCAGTGCTCCCATCATTGACAATGATGAATTCAAAATTGCCATAGGTCTGCTTCAGCACACTCGGTATCGACTCATCAAGCCAAGATGCTCCGTTGTAAACAGCCATGAGTACTGTAATCGAAGGGGTTTGCACTTTTATTGGAGACAATTCGTGTTTACATCTTAATCCAGCGTTCCGGCAATAATCCTTTGAAGCCCCACGACCTGCCCATTTCCCCCTCTTTTCCTGGTGCAATAACCAGAGCATTCGGATTGTCAGATAGCCAGGCACCCCACCAACTGAATGTACTGTTGGCAATAACAAAATTACTGCATCTGCTCATCAGCCAAAGATCGGCGTATGCATTTTCATCTCCCTTGTTATGAGCCACGATGGTTATCCGATCATCCGGCAATGGAATTTTCATACGGGCAGCTTCCGGCTTGTCAGAAAAAACAAAATAATGTGCATCGGACACACGTTTTTCCATTTCAGCTACAGCACGGCCATAGTACCCCATAAAAACGTTGTCGTTTCCATTGACTCCGGGATCTTCAAAAAAACGCACATGAACAGCGACAGCTTCATGGGCATTAATTTTCCTCGCCATATCGAGATTGACCGGGTCGTCAGGAGGTTTGATCTGAAGATCACTTCGGATAGTTGATTTCACATCCCCGAAATATTCTTCGCTTTGCCAGTATCCCTCAAGTTGTAAAACACCATGCGGTATTACTTCAAGTAGACGGGAATCGAAGTCTACGCCTTCCTGCAGGATATAACTACGCCCTTCAAACGGATACAATTGGCTGAATCGCCGTATGATGTTACGGCGCAACCTGGAAAACGGCTCCATCCTTTCGAAAGCGGTTGCCATCCGGCAGGGTATGTGAAAATGATCCAGTTGGTAGTGACGGTTGTAAATTTTATCATATCGGAATCCGCTCACATTGTCCAGAATCAGTTCCACATTGTTCTTCAGAGCCAGACGTCGCGCAGCGGCATAACAAAAAAGCTGATTTCCTATACCACCAAAAATACGGGCAACCACTTTCGACGCCTCACGCATAAGAAAAAAATATTAATGCTGTTTGAACAACACAGCTCCTCTTGCAAGACAGGAAAATCATTTCCGGAATATGAAATTATGGGTTGGTTGACTTACTTTTCTGTTTGACCAATCCCTGACGTTCAAGAAAGTCACTTCCCGATTATCACGTTCTACCGAAGTGGCACGATATCCCTTTGAAAAGAAAGCATTGAAGGTATCTTCCAGATGCGGATTGATTGATACTCCCTGCGGTTGATGCGTCGTAGCCGAAATCTCCATCATCCAGATTGGCGCCGGAACGATTTGCAGGGTTACCTCGGCACCCCGCAGCATCATGTATTCTGCACCCTCAACATCAACGATAATCAGCGCCTTACGTCCGTTCAGTGCCCCTCCGAGTATACGATCCAATGTATGTACAGGTACCTGAGTGACATAGTTTTCAGATATACCCGCCCAGCCCTTGATGAGTGAGGCACCTGTTCCACCACCCCACATTTCCAGCAAATCAGTTTGCTCACCTACAGCTACCGGAAAAACTTCAACCATTTTTGACCAGCCATTATTCCTGATATTCATTAACAGATAATGCAGGTTCCTTGCAATTGGCTCAACAGCAATGACTTTCTTGCCCATGGCCAAGGCATGACAGCAATAGTACCCGATGTTGGCCCCTACATTGACAAGAACATCCACTTCCCGCAACAAAGCGCGGACTACCTCCGTTTCTTCAGGCTCGAAACAGCCTTTTGCCATCTCTTCATGCCCTGCAAGAGTAAATCCCCATGGTGTTTGTATTGATGGCTTATGACGGTCCAGTTGGTCCCTCAGGGTTCGATATATCTGTGCAAGAAAAGGAAATCTCTCAATCGTGTTTCTAAGAATGGTTCTCATGCGTTACTTTGATATTCGTTTTCTGGTAAAGACAAAAATTCCAAGGTTATATCTCTCCGCAGCAAGTTTCTTAAGAACGTCCGGATCAATCTCAGCTTCAAATGAGCCTTTTTCATGACTGAACACAATCAGACGATCCAGAACAAATCCATGCTCTCCAGCAAATTCGATAATAAAGTGAGGGTCAAAAACACGATTTGCATTAAATTCAACACGCTCATAGCCAATAGGCAATGAAAGGTACAAACGCCCATCTGGTTTAACAAGTCTGGCAAGTTGCGAAAAGCCCTTGATATGTCCTTCCTGATTGACAGGATCGCCATACCGGCCCAAACCGAAATGCTCAAGGGCATGCAAACACGAAAGAGAGTCACTATACCCATCTTCGTCTGCAAGAAGTGAGTTAACTGTCTCTGCATCCATTAAATCAGCCTGGTGAAAAACAACCCCAGGGATACTTGTCGTCACCGGGCGAACATCGAAAACCTCGATTTCACGAAAACTTGCCACATGAGCCACAAAACCGTCAATTCTCGAACCAACATCAACGTGTTTGATTGGATTTTCCTCGAAAATCCAACGAGCAACCAGAAGATCTTGCCAGAAATATTCACTTTTTGTCACCCCGCCCTCTTCAAATCGGTCATGCAAGCATGGCAACAACCAGAACTTTCCCTTGTAATATTTTCTGAACTTCACCACGTCATGAACATAGAATCTCAAACCTCGCAATGATTTAAAAAACACCAATGGGTCCAAGCCAAGTTGACTTGAGAGGAACCAATGTAACTTGATCAATAATTGTTTCATTATTTCGCAAACCTCGATATTTGCGCCAAAACTTCCATAAAAATGACAAATCCTGCTGCATGATGCCAGGGAGTTCTTGTACGTCTCCGTAACAGAACCACCGAAAGAAATGGCAATGCCGGTGCAAGATATACATGAAAACCGATAGCACTGAACGTCAGAGAAAGTAACAACGATATTCCGAACATCGCCAGCACCCGTATCTCATCGTCATCATTGACAATAGCCGGCAGCCTCCTGATCAAAGACATCAGCATCCATATGGCAAGCAGCGATGAAAAAAGGTGCAATACCAGGAAGAGACCATTATAACCGTAAATATCCCATTGATCGAAACCAAGCCATGGAAAAGGTGAAAGCGCTGCATAAAGCAGTCTTAGAATAATTCCGATAGCCGGCAGGTTAGCGATCCCCAGAAACTGTCCGCCGGCACCACCCTGAGAAGCACCTTTGGTATATTCTCCAGGGCCGACAAGCTGACCTGTCAATTGAAATAGTACAAGTCCAGCTAACAATAATAATATTTGATAATGTCGCTTTGACTTGACAAACAGCTTTGAAATAAATGGCAGTTGATTTGCAGAAAAACGCTCTAAAATCATAAAAAGAGCCATTGAAAGTAACAGGGCCGGCTTTGAAACAAATACAAGAGCAAGCCCTGTAACAATCGTCATAAGTAGAATGATCTTACGCTTTACAGAAAAAAAATGCAGAAAGCCCATATAGCCCTCAATGAAAAGCCATAAACCGAGAACCATCAAACCGTAACGATGTAGAGAACTGTTTATCTCCAGAAAAGTTGGAGCAACTGTAGTATAGAGTGCAATAACAAGAAGAAGTTCTTTTCGTATCGAGCCAAGCATTATACCAGCAGTGACACCGATCGTAGCATAGAGCATGGTAAACGTACTCAGGGAATAATAGTTTACGATTGCAGGTACTTCATCAAAAAGATACCTTGGAAACAATATTATATATAGCGTACCCAAATAAACACCGCCCCTACCCATAGACCAAAGATTAGTGATAAACGTAGCAATCAGTAACGGTGTATTTATAACAAGAGTGTCCGGATCAATAAACTTGTTAACATTAAAAAGATAAGTATATGAACTGCCAATCTGGTCATAAGGCATACCAAATAAAAATGATGAGACAAAAACAAACAACGGATGCAATAAAAATAGATATCGGATTTTACCGTTGAATAAGGAAAAAAGATAAAAAGCAAGAATAGTATCGAAACCGATAAAAGTGGCAGTCGGACCGAGTAGAGGAGCAAATAAATAAATGAAGTAAATGCCAAAAAACGCACTTAATATATGGAACCAAATACCTGGTTTACCAAGCCTTTTTTGTTGTACTTTGTGCGGAGCAGTAGTGGTTTCTGGTAACTGCATGTATTTATTTCTGTTTGAATGGTCCGACTATCATGCCTGAATGAGACATAATAGTCACTGCTGGAACAGGTAATCCCAAAATACGAGACATTTCACGAAAATCTTGCATGATCGTTTCTCGGTTCAGTTTTATTTTATCTTTTTGTATATCGATAAGCTTCAGTGCACCACGTGCACTGTCAATTCCATGTTTCAAAACACGAAACATTCCAAGGTGGCAGGCAAGTCGCCCTGAAATCTTTGTTACAGAATCAAAGGTGCTGCGCTCTTCCATCACCTGGAGCATTCTTATAGCAGATTCACCAGAATCTGACGTTATAATAGGTTTCAGGATTGCTTCAGAAGTCTCCTGTATCTGAGCGTAAGACTTTGCGTCAAGACAGACTTTGATTGCTGACTCAAGGTCGTCAAGTGTTGCGGCCTTCAATCCAAGCATTCCGGGAATTTTCAAATCACCCTGATGGCGCTCCGGCCCGTAACTGACAAGAGGTACTTTCATTAAAACCGCTTCAATAGAAGAAGTGCATCCATTTTGTATCACTGCACTTGCTCCATCAATCCAGTTAGTCAAGGGACTCGTATTGTCGGTTAACTCGATGTTCGGATGATCGCCGAGGATATGTTGCCAATACATCGGAAAGTCTAGGGGATGTGGCCTGACAACAATACGAAAATCAGGAAATCTGTCCGCCATATGCCGGATTGCCCTGATCATGTTTAAAGTAATTGCACTGTCCTCAAGGAAAAAATTCAGCAAACTATCCTCCTGATGAAGTGACTGAAGAATTTCGTTGCTGTGCCCGGCACTAAACCATTCAGTCCAGTGCCGTTTACCAAGCCAATAGCCGAAATTGGAAACAAAGAGTATATATTTTCTATTACCTTCCTTCTTTGAGCGCAATGTGGAAAAACGTGGATTCCATAGGTCGGAACGGGTTGCTCCGGTATCTACAAACACTTCACCAAAAGATTCAAAAAAACGTTGATAACCAAGTGTATCACGCGCTCCCCAACAAAATACTGCCTTGAAAGGCATCATTTGATTGCGAGTGATATTGTGATCGAAAAGAAATCTTTCAAATTCACCCCACAATATTGAAGGTTCCTGATCCTGGCAGTAAATATCGAAACCTGATTCCCGGAAATTTTTATAAATAAGAGCGCTATTACTCGGAACATTTACATTTTTAACAAGGTATGCACCCTTCGGTAATACTCCAAGACGCTTGAACAGCCAAATATCATTCTGAGCTGCGATCATGGTCTGATGACCCCTGGCGGCAGCATGAATAGCAAACAACAAGTGCCCCTGCAATTCACGAACACTTATTTCAAGAGGTATATAAATAATCATATATTAAAATACTAATGCAATATCGAAACAGATGTATTAGTAATTGTGTGTTTTTTCAGAAATCAACTACCCCGCAGCAGAGCTACGGGGTATGAGTTCATGTTTAAGAATTCCTTCGCGAAGCAGGGCTTCGAGGAATGTGTCTTATAACGATTCAATGGAGAGCATTATTAAGAATCAGCTTTCACTTCCGATTAATTCATATAGATATTTTGCAAAATTATAATCCCATTCATTATCAATATCCAACGCCTCTTTTTCAGATTCAATTATCAACGGCCTGCACTTTTCTGAAATAAAGCTTTTTTGAAACCGAAGGACTTCTGGTGAAATCAAGTAAACAGATCCGTTAACGATATACGCAACAGGCAAATCCTGAGACCTCTTATTCATACCGTGTCCATTAATAAATGGCGTAAGTGATCCATCATCATCAATCTTCAACATCCATAAAGGGTTAAGATGTGTTGCTGAAACACCGATGACAGGTACTGTCGGATTTAATGAAAAAATATTTATCCCTTTTGCAATTGTTCGGGAAGTCCTGAATGGAGATGTGGGTTGTAATAACAAAATGCCGTTGACTGGCTGATTTACGGATTCATACCAATCAACAGCATGTAGAGCAGCATCCACTGAGGTTGCCGTATCCGTCGCGAGGTAATCGGGACGTAGCCACGGCACCATAGCGCCGTATTTTTCAGCCACATGAGCAATTTTCTCATCATCCGTTGAAACCAAAACATCACAAATGTCTGGAATGCCTTTCGCCGCTTCAATAGACCACGCAATCAGAGGCTTACCTCCTAACGGTAGTATGTTTTTCCCTGGAAGACGTTTGGATCCTCCCCTTGCAAGAATCAATGCAAGAATTCTCATTGGAGAATAAACCTCCGCAATATTTTCAATCCGACTTCTCCACTTTTTTCCGGATGAAACTGGCATCCAGTAATTTGATCCCGTCCAATAACCCCAGGAATAAAATGACCTCCATATAGACAACCAGCAATAATGTGTGCCGGGTCAGTTGGAACCGCCATGAATGAATGTACAAAATAAGCAGCTTCACCAGTTTGGTTATTCTCCATCAAAGTTCCACTCCAACTTTCAGATGCAGCTGATGCATGCAATGCACTCCACCCGATATGTGGGATTTTATGTTCTTTCCCTGAAAGTGCCTTGGTTGGTACAGGAATCACTCGCCCCGGAATAAGACCTAATCCGGCTGTTATACCAAACTCATCACTCTCTTCAAGGAGTAATTGCATGCCCAGACAAATACCAAGCAGCGGAGTGCCTCGCTCTGCAACTTCACGAATCACCTCAATCAAACCGAGTGCAGCCAGAGCTTGCATAGCATTTCCAAACGCACCAACTCCCGGCAGTACTAATTTCGTTGCAGCAAGAATTAATTTTGGATCTTCTGTCACAATAACCCTGGCTCCGCAGTGTTCCAAGCCACGCTGAACACTGAGCAAATTTCCTACCCCGTAGTCAATAACAGTAACTTCAGGCGCTTTCATAGTCCCTTACTCCCATACCTGATTCTTTAGCAACAGCTCTTATTTCGCCAATATCAGATCGGTTATAATGCAGAATATCTGCCATTGCAACCGCATCCGCATGTCCCATATTTACAACATCCACAAGATCTTCCGGTTTTCCCATTCCTCCGCAGGCAATTACAGGAACAGATATCTCTGCTGTGACCGCCCTGACCAAGGCAATGTCAAATCCTTTTCGTGTCCCTTCGCGGTCTACCGATGTCAGCAACACTTCACCGGCCCCCTTAGCTACACCTCGCTTCACCCAATCAATGACATCCAATCCCGTGCGTTCACGTCCATTATTTGTATAAACCTCCCAAAGATCTTTGCCGACCTCCTTGGCTTCTATTGAGAGCACCATACATTGACTGCCAAAACGGCGGGATATTTCATTGATAAGCTTCGGATTCGAAACGGCAGCAGTATTGACCGCCACTTTGTCAGCTCCGGCACGTAAAATATTGGTCGCATCTTCAACTGATCGAATACCTCCGCCAACGGTCATGGGAACAAAAATATTTTTTGCTGCAGACCTGATAATATCTCCCAAATGGTTGCGGCCATAGAGACTGGCAACACAATCCATGTAAATCAGTTCATCAGCACCTTGCTGATAGTAGCGTAATGCATATTCATTAGGAGAACCGATAACACGCAACCCCTCAAGATGAATGCCCTTGATAAGATTGGGGCCTTTAATGTCCAGTCGGGCTATTAAACGAATATTTCTCAAAACAATAAACTTATTGGTTCTCAAGCAGATCCGTATGGCGCAGCTTCCACTCGCCATTTTCTATATACCACAAGTGCGGTGATCGAAACTGATCTGTAAGTACACGGAAATACTCACGATCCATAATCGATTGCTCAAACATTTTACTTGCCACAGGAAATTCTTTTTCAGGCAGACTCAAATATTTTAATAACTCGTCAGCAAACCGTTCAGGAAACTCATGATCAAAGCGCTTGACAAGCGCCACACCCTCCTCACGATTGATATCTCCGGAACGGATTTCCTGAGAAGCATCATAACTTGCTCGCCCTATACCAAATTTTGTTCCGGTCGAGTAGTAGTGAAGATCATCAATCCGGTCATCAATGCTGTTATACTTTGAGTAGGTTCCGGGAGTACGCTCGGGTGAAGCCTGAAAACCTCCATGCTCAACTGCATAGTAGTAGCAGGCCTGCGGATGCCACTTTAAATAATAACCCAAGTAATGTACTTCTACTCCCTGCTCTGCAATCCTGCTTGGATCTGCGGGTAAATATGGTTGTAAATCATTTTGGTCAACACCAAACTGAGATTTCAGATCAGCAACAGAAACGCCACCGAGATATATTTTGGATTGATCCTCCGAAGTAAAGTAAGACCAATCCCTTTTTGCGGTATCGGTATCGCCAATAGGATTTCCATATTCCGCCTCATTCTCGCCGTAAAATACCAGTGGAATATTAAATAACAGTGCCATTTTAGGAGCTAATGATTTTTGACCAAACATGAATGCCTGAAATGGATGAAAAAGCAATTCAGTTGATAGTCGGGTCAAGAGACGATGAACACGAACATTTGGAGTCATTAAATAGTTGTCATGACCGGCATGAATCCATGCCTGGAAATTTTTCCAGCCCCACTCTGTATAAACATGGGGCGCCCATGTAACAGTCAGCGGATGCATCCCGTATTTAGTCTTTAGTATATGAGAGGCATAAAAACTGTCTTTTCCGCCGGACCCTGGCGTTATACAATCGTATGAACCATCACTTTTACGGTATTTATCGCATAGTTCACGCAACTGCTTTTCACGATCAACCCAATCAATAGTATGACGCTTGCGCTCTGTAAAGTTACATGCATCACAAACACCATTTGCATCAAAATTGATCGTCTCTTTTTTTGTTTCTTTGGTATGCTTGTACTCTACGGCAGAATTAGGTCTCTGGTTTGATATAACACACTTCTTGCAGTACACAACCTCCTGAGGTAATCCATAAAACGCTTCCGGATCTGGATTATTTTTTGCAAATGCATCTAAATCAACAGGATGAGGGTATTTTATTTTATCCATTATTTGTTTGCTGTTTGATGTTGATTATCTGTATTAGCTCTACTTAAATCGTCAGGCCTCCCCACATCAAGCCATGGTTCGTGTATTGGATATGCTGCTATACGTTTGGTCTGAGCCTGCAACCTTTCAAACAAGGTTGGCATGTCGCAATGATCGTCTGATTCCAGTAAACTCAATGCCTCCGGATTAAGTGCATAAACCCCGGCATTGATATGGCTGCGGTGAACCGGTTTTTCCTGAAAGCCGATAATATCAATACCCTTGGTTTGTACAACTCCAAAGGGATGCTGCCACTCATGTGCTCGGACTGCCATAGTTGCGATAGCATTATTTCTTGTATGAAAATCCAGCAGCTCACCATACCGAATATCGGTCAATACATCACCATTTGTTACTACAAAAGGAGTCGTTGGTCTGGGATTAAGCAAACCAAGGGCTCCGGCAGTGCCGAGAGGGGATTGCTCCCGAAGGTACTCAATCCTCACTCTCATTCGTTCACCGTGCCCAAAGTAATCTTCAATCATCTGGCCAAGATAATGAACAGCCAATACAAACTGGCTAAAACCTTCCAATTTGGCTCGTTCGATGATATGCTCTAGCATAGGCTTTCCCGAAACGGTCAACATGGGTTTCGGACAGTTTTCCGTATGCGGACGAAGACGGGTTCCCTTTCCGCCCGCCATGATGACCATGAGATTCGGGCGAACTGTTGGTGTAGTAATCTCATCCCAAAGATGAAGGCCTAAAACATGGTTCTCTTCATCTACGACAGGTATCTGCTGAATTTTATTGGCAACCATCAGCTTAACTACGGTCTCACGAGCCATTTCAGATGGCACAACAATCGGATTACGATGAATTATGCTTCCTATAGGACTTTTGAGATCCAAGCCTCGAAGCAAACCTCGCCTGATATCTCCGTCTGATATTGTTCCTTCCAGCTTCCCCGATTCATTGACTACCAGTACTATCTGGATCGCAACTTTGTCAAGATTGCATATTACATCCTGAATGGTAGCATCAAGCGGCAGAATAGCTTGTCGATAAATATCTTCACTAACAGTCACTATTTCTTTCTTTAGTAGCTATTTGAATAAATCATGAAAACTCTTTTTTACCAGACCTTCAAGAGAAAAGTTTTTTATTGTGTCAACTACCTTTTCACTTGCACCTCCCTCACCATAAGGGTTTATAGTCCTGCTTGCCAGGCTTTGAAAAACGGGTGAGTACAATTTCGCAATAGCTTGAGCAATACTGACTTGCGTTGGCTCACAATTAATAACGCTCTCCGCCTGAAGCCTTCCCCGCTGCCGTTCTCCGATATTGACCGTACCTTTCTTGAAGCTCGGAACTTCTGCCAATCCACTCGAAGAGTTCCCAATAACACCATCTACCTGAGCAATACAGGAGAGGTATCGCAGTTGACCAAGAGAGCTATACGCACGGGCATTGGCGTGTTTGGCAGTATAGTCTTCTACCATTTTCATCAATACCCTGCCATCCGTATCAGCATTCGGCATGGTGAATATAAGCTGAGTATCCTTTAATTCAGCTAAAGCATCAAGCAGTTCTGCCATTTGCTCTGCGGCAGTCGCATCTTCAAGTGTTACCGGATGAAAGGTAATAAGCAGGTTTTTCGATCCAAACTGAAAATTCATTGCCGATTCCAGTCCCCTCCTATCAAGC
The DNA here is from genome assembly GCF_001975465.1 of Chlorobium sp. KB01. Taxonomy (NCBI): domain Bacteria; kingdom Pseudomonadati; phylum Chlorobiota; class Chlorobiia; order Chlorobiales; family Chlorobiaceae; genus Chlorobium; species Chlorobium sp. KB01. Next base: position 37,013 of record NZ_MPJE01000099.1, on the reverse strand, counting down.
AGCTTTAGCCGCTTGATATTGTCTATGCCAAGCCCGCCCACCAGAAATACCCGTTCCGGCTGTTCTCCAAGCTGGATCACACGCTGGCGATACTCTTCGGCTGCAACAAAATGCAGGTGCGACATTTTGGTAATTGAATGCCGAAGGGCTTCGTCAAAAGCACCTTCTGTCAGTTCACCTCCATGCAAATGAGCCACAGGAATTCTTGCAACCAGCGCTGCAGAGACTGCTGAAAATATTTCAAACCTGTCACCCAGGACAACAATCATATCAGGCTTCAATTCACTTAGCGCATCAGCAAATCCAATCAGGCCAAGACCCATTGATTTGGCAATACCCACAGCAGAATCAGAACTGGTCAGCATTTCAACCTTTCGGTCAATAAGAAAACCGTCATGCTCAATGTCGCGATAGGTCAAACCAAATTCAGGTGATAGGTGCATACCGGTGGCAATGATTTGCAACGTCAGCTCAGGGTCGTCCTTGATACCCTGCATAACCCATCGAAGCAGGCCGTACTCTGCACGGGTTCCGGTGATGATGCAGATTTTTCTCATGATAGTGCGGACAGGGGCTGCTTAATCTACGGTATTTTCACGCAGAGATCGCGCTCGAGTGGCAAGGGAGGCGACTGTTTCATCTTGCCATTGACTTTTTCGCCACTCGGTGTAATCAAAACGCTCACGGTTAATCAAAGCGATAAATCGTTCAGCTTCAACAGTCCCCAAAACTTGCATCAAAACGCGAATGCCCTCAAAGCGGATGTCAGTGTCAGTCTTCATGTTTGGTCTCCTTATATACGCGAATAAAATCGACGGGATCAACGACACGAAGCTGATCGTGTTTCGCCATTTTGCGTAGCAGTGCTTTATCTGTTGTCAAAAAATATTCAGCTTCAGCCTCAATTGCACAAGCGACATGCAGAGCATCCATTGGCTTGACGCCGATCAGTGCCAGTTTGTCGGCAATGTTCTCAACGCGTCTGCTGACTGGAACATCCACAAGCCCTATTTTCTGCCAATCTCCTACGGTTACTTTACGATTTATATCAGGATTTGCCGCATTTTCCAGATCCATGACGGCTGACCATACCAAGGATAAGGAGCCACTACGAATCATGTCTTGCACATAAAGTTTAGCTTCGGTCTGTAGTCGCACGATTAAATCCGATTGGTCATCAAAAGGGCGATTAAAACAGCAAATATCAAGATAGATAAGCATTTCGTCAGGAATGGGCTCTATATTTCAATCAACTTACCATCGCGCATAAGCGCAAGACTTCTGAAGTATCGATTTTTATGATCTCACTCATATCAAATCGTCCTCATTATAGTCTTTCCGGGCAGCTTCTCCTATAATTTCATCCCAGCGCATGGGCGAAATGCCTGTGCCGGGACGCTTTGCAGTGACGTTCTGTGCACTAAACAGTTCACCCTCTTTAATCGCCTGACTTGCAACCAATGATTTCCGGGCAACAGGCTTGTTTTGTGCTTCGCTTGAAGTGAGGCGTTTGATGCCATCACCGAGAGCAACTTCGATATTACGAATGGCTAATACCATTGCCTTGAGTTCCTGAGGCTCAAGGCTAGCCTTATGGTCGGGACCGGGCAAGTTGCGATCGAGGGTAAAATGCTTTTCGATGACCGTTGCGCCCAAGGCAACTGCGGCAATGGCAACTTCGATGCCTTGTGTGTGGTCTGAATAACCCACAGCAACTCCAAACGCCCTATGAATACTCTGCATGGCTCGAAGATTAACTTCTTCCATGGGTGTAGGATATTCTGTAGTACAATGTAGTACTGTCATTTTGGAACGAGCTGTACCGGCTTGCTCAAGTGCATCAATTGCAGCTTCAATATCTCCCATGATTGCCATTCCAGTTGAAAAAATGACAGGCTGACCGAGTCGGCCAATATGGCGCAAGTAAGGGAGATTGGTGATCTCTCCTGAAGGAATCTTGAATAGATTTTGACCGAGACTCAACAGCAGATCGACACTCTCGATATCAAAAGGTGTAGAGAAAAAGCCGATATTACGCAATGCGCAGTGTTCGATAAGTTCTCGGTGCATACCGTCAGTCAGTTCCAGACGTCGCAGCATAGTAAGCTGTGATTCACAGCGCTCTGTAGTCCGGGCTTGATAGTCCGCTTTTACGGCACTTTGAGTTACCAGCCGGTAAGCACTGAACGTCTGAAACTTAACCAGATCTGCCCCTGCTTCTGCAGCAACATCAATCAACTTTTTGGCAAGTTTGATGTCACCGTTATGGTTAACACCAGCTTCGGCAATTATCAGTGTTCGTTGAGTCATGAAATGCTTTTCCCGGTAAATCGTGCATGATCAAGCTGATTATAGCGCACGGAAAGACCCATCCCAATCACACAATCTTGCCCAATATTCATCCCTTCTTTGATAACAGTTCCACTTCCGATAAAGCTTCTTTTACCAATTATCACCCCACCATTTAAAATTGTGCCAGTTGAAATATGGCAGTGATCTGCCACAATTGAATCATGTTCAAGGAGTGAGCGATTGTTGATAATGCAATTATCTCCAACCCTGACACCAGCATTAACAATTGCCCCATGCATAACAATTGTTCCTGAACCAAGAGTGGCATGACGGGAAATATAGGCGGTCGGAGCTATGATGACTGGAAATTGAAAGCCGAGATTGCGCGCTTGCTGATAGAGACGTATGCGGCTATCTGGCGATAGAATCTGACCTAATGAAACCAGTGCATAGTCATACTCTTTGACCAGTTGAGGCAAGTCGTCATCTGTCGCTATAACCCTATAGCCCAAGTGTTTATCGTGCATTTCATGCGGCATTCCAACCAACCCGGCAATCTGGTATTGACCTTGTTGCTCTATTACATCAATGCATGAACGTGCATGCCCTCCGGCTCCAACAAGTATTATATACGGTTTATTCATGCTTTTATATTAGGACTGCTTGGAATATTAATCACTCTGGCAGATAAGGATTTTGCAAAGCTTAAATCCATAGCAGGACAATTCAGATACGGAACCAGCTCATTCATCAGAACCCAGGCCGGACGGGTCATGATACCGGTATCATGCGTCGTCTTCAGGATTACTTCTCGTTGAGATTCGTACGGTTCATCAATTATAAGGGTCTGAAGCCAGTAATTACTTCGACAACCTGTCGGTTCAGCAAAGAGTCTCACCCCGTCTATTTTCGAAAAAGCATCATTGTACGCTTCGAATAATGCTCGCTTTGAGTCAAGAAATGAAGTTAATTGTTCGAGCTGGGCACAGCCGAGGGCTGCGTTGATATTCGGCATTCGATAATTGTATGCAATTTCGTCGTGCCGATACTCCCAGGCATGAGATATTTTCGCTGTCGTAGTCAGATGCCTGGCCTTTCTGGCAAGTTCCGGATCGTTCGTCAGAATAGCACCTCCGCCTCCAGTGGTGATGATCTTGTTCCCGTTGAAGCTTAGCGTCCCAAACAAACCCAAAGTTCCTGTATGCCTGCCATGATAGTAACTACCAAGCGATTCAGCAGCATCTTCAACTAGTGCAAGGTTGAAATCTCGAGCGATTTTCAATAGTCCATCAAGGTCTGCCGGATGACCGAATGTATGCATCGGCACCAGGGCCCGAATGACTTTCCCTGTTGTTTTGTTTACACACTTGCCCCCACATCGTTCTGTACTGACAGCAAGGTATTGTCTCAGCTTGACCGGATCAATTCCCATATCGTGTTCATTACTGTCAACAAAGTGGGGGGAGGCGCCGCAATATGAAACAGCATTCGCTGTAGCAACAAAAGTCAGTGCAGGTATCAGGACTTCGTCCCCCTGTTGAACCCCTGCCAAAAGTAAGGCGATGTGAAGGGCTGCCGTTCCATTTACGACGGAAACGGCATAAGCCGCACCGGTATATTCTGCAAGATATGTCTCAAAACGATCAACGAACTGACCTACTGACGATACAAACGTCGTATCAAGACACTCTTTGATATACAGCCATTCATTTCCTTGAAACGATGGCTCGTGAAGAACGACCCTATTCGAGCCGACGACTGAACGAATCGCCGATATAATATTCTGGCTCAACGACATTTCCTGCTGTTTCCGGATCAAATATTGTAGATATCGGCTTTGTAGCGAGAAAGGTTATCCGGATTCAGGAACCATTCAATCGTTTCAACAAGACCTGTTTTAAAGCCATCGTACCCGCCATATCCTGGCGTCCAACCAAATAGCGATTTGGCTTTGCTATTATCCGCCCACAGGCGTTCGACCTCCGAATTGGTCGGCCTTAAGCGCTGCTCATCGGTGATAATTTCGATTTCTGATTCCATTACCTCGGCAATTAACTTCACCGTATCACCGACGGATATCTCATAATTGCTCCCGAAATTTACCACCTCTCCAACTCCTTTATCCGACTCTAACGCTGAGACAAAACCGCTGACGGTATCTTTGACATAATTGAAATCACGAGTCGGAGACACCGAGCCGAGCTTGATTTGACGGATACCTTTGGCAATCTGGCTTATAATGGTGGGAATTACTGCACGAGCAGATTGCCTCGGGCCATAAGTATTGAAAGGTCTTGCAATAACTACCGGAAGCCCGAAAGAAGCATAAAAAGAGTAAGCCAGCTGATCTGCTGCAATTTTTGTTGCCGAATATGGTGACTGGCCCTGCAGGGGATGCTCTTCGGTAATAGGAACAAAACGAGCAGTGCCGTATACCTCACTGGTAGAAGTATGAACAACACGGCTGACCCCGAGCTCCCTTGCGGCTTGCAAGACATTAAGTGTACCCTTGACATTGGTATCTACATAGGTGTCAGGAGAATGATAGGAATAGGGAATGGCTATCAATGCAGCAAGATGCAGCACTGCATCACAACCCTTCATAGCCTCTTTGACACCATGGGGATCACGAATATCACCGGCAAAAACATCGAAGTTACCTTTAACATCAGAATCGCAATGATCCAGCCATCCCCATGAATTGAATGAGTTGTAGAGAACAAAAGCCATCAGATCATATCCCTGACGGACAAGAGCCTCGATAAGATGTGAACCGATGAAACCGTCGGCGCCGGTAACAAGTATCTTTTTCATGTAAGTTGAGCTTGTGAGGCCATAAGAATAGCTGAAATCCGGGAAGCGATATTATTACAATTCTGCTCTTCGGTCAGTTGAGACATCGGGGCATAACGATTATCCACCCAGCCAGGATACGAAAGGTCATCAACCGCCTTCAGAAAGGCCGTGACATGCTCTTCTTCAATTAAACACCTGCCGGATATAATCGTGGAAACAGCTTCCCTGCATTCTCCCATCGTTTCCACCTTAAATACTCCGGGAGCATCCTGGTAAAAATAACTGCCAAACATCAATACAGGCTTTTTATTGATAAATGCTTCCCATCCAGCCGTACCTGTAATAGTGGCTACAGCAATACTCTTGTTGATCAGTTTGAATGAATTCATCGAGGGGTCAAGCAATACCGTTCGTGCATCAGTTTGCAGTCTTCTGAACAGAGTATGGCTCATTCCACCTCTCAAATGCGCCTTGATATATATCTTTATATTTTTGGGGATAGTATTCATCAGGATATCGAGCATGAGATCCTGATGAACAAAACACCCCCCCATCGGGGAAGTAGAACACTCCGGTTGGTAATGAAGCGATACGTAGATAAATGCACATTCCAGATCAGGATTTTTCTGAAAAGCAGGGTATGTCATGTTTCCAAGGTTCATCTTGTATGCCATGCGACACAAGAGGTCAACCGGCCGACCCCACAATTTTATCCATTCAAATATATAATCAACTTTATAGGCAATGTGTTTTATATATTTCTCCGGTGAAAAGTATTTCCGAATATCTCTCTTTTTCACCGCAACACCGGTAAAGGTTTTACCATCATTACCCTGCCTGAGGCTGAGATAACTACTCGCCCGGTCAGATAATTCAAATTTTTCAGGGTTCATCAGATGGTATTCGTAACGGCCCTTGATGCCAATCATTTGCTCGTCGATATCCAGCATTGGATAGATAGATACATTGCTGTCAAGAAGAATAGTCGTTCTGTAAAAAAGGACTGTTTTTATGCCTAATTTTTTACAGAGGCAATACAGGATATAATCGAAAACAACATGCGGTATCACCGAAAACAGACATACCTCTATTCTGTTGATGGCAAGATAATTATACCAATACCTTAACTGCCGGTGATAAAGGTTGATACGCTCTTCATAAAACAGCAGCCCTTTTGAGAACTGGTAGCGCTCCATCATTTTCAGAACGTTCGACTCACAGACACTCATCGAATCAAGAATATATCGGTCGAGAGGCAGTTCAGAATACTTATCCAGATCATGGAAGTTTCCGTAAGTGCAGTCTCTGAAATGATGATAGCTACGGAGCTCATAAGCAGGTTTTCCATCAGAAATTAGATGGATATCTCCTATTCCGAGAGAATCCGGAAGAAAACGGGGAATTTCTTTCAAATACCCGTTAGCAATCAGAAGAAGGTTGATCACAATGCTTTATTACAAGTACAAAAATCACATGGTCTCTATACCAGTGACGGCACAAACAATCGCAGTTGAATCCAGGTGATGAAAACTGAGAACATCTGCAACAGATCCACACACCGGAACATCATCAATGCAAAGATGAATCATGGTTTTCAACATCACTCCTCGACATCCCCAAAGTACGGAACGGATTCGCTGGCCCAAACCACCTTCGAAATAATGATTATCCATTGTTACAACAGTATCGATCCCTTCAAGAACTTCCTCAATCCATTCCGAATCGAGCTTGTTCAGCCATGGCATATTGATCACTTTAAGGCTGATTCCGTGTCTGGTTTGTAATTGTTCCGCAGCCTTCATTGCTTCTCCAAGCATTACAGGTCCGTAAGCAACCACGACCGCGTCAGTACCGTCAAGAAGTATAACTCCTTTGCCTTGTTCTGGAATGTAACCGGTCGGCAAACTGTATTCAACCGGCCAGGGAACACTGACCAGTCTGAGGTAACTACATCCGAGATATCGCTTGACTGCCCAGTCAAGCAAAAGGTGAACTTCTTCCTCGCAGGAAGGTTCCATGATAACCAGCCCCGGAACTGCAGCAAGCGTGGAAATATCGCGAACTGCCTGATGTGAATGCCCTGGACCTCCGGGTACAACTCCCGCAAGCGAACCTACATAGATAATTTTCGTACGCTCGGTTGCATTATTGTAAATCTGCTCATTGGGACGAGACGAAAGAAAACAGCCGAAAGAATGAACAATAGGCAACAGACCCTGCAAAGCCATACCTCCTGCTTGGGAAACCATATCCTGTTCAGCAATGCCACATTCAACAAATCGATCAGGAAACTCCTTCTGGAAAGGAATGAGGCCGGTGTCGAGAATCAGGTCTGCATCTAGGGCGACGATCGAAGGATTCTTTCGTGCCTGTTCCAGCAGTGAGTTCGAATAGGCGGCAACAAGCCGTTGCTGGTGGTCGGCAGTAGGGGCGATCGGTCGAGTAACCTCTTCCAGGAGTAACGGAGGTTGTCCAATTCGGATCAACTTCTCATTAGCACCATCAATCAGTTCCTGGACAGCCTGACGGTAGACATCTCCACTGGGGGCCCCGCTATGAAATTTGTAATACTCGACATCTGAATCGATGGAGGTACGCTCCATGAAACTGACTCCTTTCCCCTTGACGGTGTCTGCGATGATCACTTTCGGTTTGCCGGGTGCGGTTTTTACCGTAGCGAGCGTCGTCGCAAAATCACGGATATTATTCCCGTCACATCGACTGACATGCCATCCGAATGCCGCGAATTTTGCTTCGAGATCACCCAGATCACTCACCTTTGATACCAGCGTATCGGACTGTATTTTGTTGTGGTCAACGATGACGATCAGATCGCTTAATCCGTCGTTTGCTGCCGAAACAAGCGATTCCCAGATCTGCCCTTCCTGAAGTTCACCATCACCTGTCAAGACATACGCGCGGCCGCCTTTCTTCAATAACTTCCGGGCAAAAAGCATCCCTTTCGCCTTCGATATACCCATTCCCAACGAACCGGTATTCGTCACGATTCCCGGAGTGGAGACATCTGGATGTCCAGGAAGCCCATCCAGACGGCGTAACTGATGAAGCAGATCGAAATCGAGTTTCCCAAGGCCGATCAACGTGCTGTAAAGTGCTGGCGCATCATGACCTTTCGATGAAAAAAAGATATCAGCATCATGAACAGCCTCATCTCCATCATGAAGTTCCTCCATCTGAAGCCATGACATGATATCCATACTGCTGAAACTGCTGCCGATATGCCCCGAACCGGCCTTTGCTATCATGTACAAGGCATTGATACGACACAGATCAGCGAAAATCTCTACTCGATCGTTGGAACGAACGGTGAGATTGCGGACTCTCGTCAACTCTTCGAATGAAACGAAATAAAGCGTGCCTCCGACGGCGGTTCCAATTTGATCACCCATGTTAATGTTTGGTATATCTCGGTTTAGACAGGATGTTGATATGGCGGTTGCGCTATTTCAGGTAATCGACTCAGGCCGGCGGAGATATAATGCTCGGCCAACAACCAGTCTTCAGGCTCATTGATATCGAAACCTTCAAATTCACGACTGACGAACGGTATAATGGATTCTCCGGCAATGGAATGATGTTCAATGGCAATTCGGCTCCATGCAATTTCAAGGCTTGCATCCTGAACATAAACCTCAGGTAAGGAAGCATACTGGCTGCTGTGCCACGGTGTTCCTCCGTTCTCAAACGGTAAAAGCGGAAACATCCTTTTGCTGCGAAGCATCCACATCTTTCCTGGATGCTGACGGCATTTTTCAACGGCACGCAACGAATCCGCAGAAGGATCGTTGATGAAGGTCTCCCATGCCCTTACAATGGTTTCAGGAAGTCGAAATGGACTGGTTGGTCTGAGAATACTGAAAACATCGTAGTTTTTTCCCATTTTTCTCAATTCTTCCAGCAGCCAGATCACCCACTCGAAATCTGGCGATTTGTCACCCGATATCGATAACATACGCAACACAGGAACTTCCGCTCCATAATAGCGAGCTACTTCAGCATACCGTTCACTATCCGTAGCACAAATCACCGCATCGAACACGCCACATTCAATTGCCGCTCTCACCGAGTAAGCAAGCAATGGGTGGCCGTTGAGAAAGCGAATGTTCTTATCAGGAATACGTTTTGATCCTGAACGAGCAGGAATGAAGGCTACTTTTCTCATTTACTAAAATCGCAAAGAGATATTATTTTGATAATTTGATGCTTCCATTCGTGTTATGGAATATCAGAATTCTTTCCCATATATCATTCAGCTCTCGAACATCACGAATTTTAATATCTTCCTGATTAATCAGCCGATGATATGAGTATTTTTTATTATCACGAAAATAACTTGAAATATATTTTTCCTGAGTGAATGGACTATATTTTATGATAATATTTTTCAACAATGATTTAAAATAATTCCCAACATTTACCTTTACAGGTGCGCCATTTCTTATACGATTGATACTCGGCTTATCAAAATATTCTATTCTATGTTCTATAATTCTTTTCAAACAGTGCAATACAGTTTCTCTAGGTATATCCGAATAACACGAACAGATCGAATCAATTAGCACGTTATACATACAAATAACTTCTTGTTCATATTCTTTATTTTCATACCAGTCAGGCAAATAACACTGCCTATCCCACCCTGTATAGTGAACCGGATTATTTTCTGAACTGCGAATCCACATAACATCTGAAAGAATGCAAGACTTCCCGACCGAAGCAGATAACAACTCAAAAATCAGCTCCAAAGTGTATCCACCGTTACTATATTGATAATGATTGGCCGCATTAATAATTGAAGAAAAATAATTTGACCTATGAACTGCATAAATAGTTGATGGGGTATAGTTTTTGATATGATATTCTATACGTCCCATAACATCATCTTGCCCAACAACATGATTTTTCTGCTCCGACTTCACTGGATAAAGATTAAGTATATTGTCTTTTATCAAAAACCCAACAGATCGTCCACCGGTCTGTGCATAATCTTGATGACTCTCTAAGTGGCGGATAGACGCAATAATACCCGAGGGTAACATAAACTCGTCATCGCCACACAGCATGACATACGGAGTATTAAGCTGCCCAACAGCGAAATCAAGTCTTTGCTTTATACTCAAGGGCATATGGTGGTATGACACATTTTCAGCAATACGTTTTAACAATGCCGAGTCAACTGGATTTGAAGACCCATCAACAACAATTACTTGTGCATCTTTTCCTGACCAATAGTCCATATTTCTGACCACATACCGCTGTCGCTCATAAGTCGGAATGATTATGGTAATCTTCTCAAGTAAAGACATTACTAAGGCATAAAGTTAAAGGGAAGCGTTATTTATTGTCATGAGAAACGCGAGAACAAATACGAGGGTAAGCAAAAACAGAGACCGATGAGTAGAGACAACGAAGGAATCTGGTTTCGGAACAAGTGGGCACGGGGCCCCTGAATTAATAAATCCTACCTCACTATCACTCAGCGAATTCTTTTAAGATAACCATCCGGAGCCACAGTTATGAGCAATTTGTGCTGAATACTCTTGTCGATCTCAAATTCTGGATGAGTTTTAAGATATTCCCAAACAGCGGTTTTTGGATTATTACCGGGGCCCCAAGGACGATCAGGGAACATGTCGGCTGGCATATCTTCAACGACAGTGTCAAACACGACACAGTAACTCCCAAAGCTGGTGAGAGGAGCGTATGCTTGCAACTCGGCCAGTACATGCTCATGCGTATGGTTACTATCAAGGCAAATCAAAATTGTTTTGTAGTTGCCAGCAATCTGCTTGACCTGCTCAATCACCTCGGGCGCAATGCTGGAACCCTGGATCATCTGGATGCGTGAAGCCATAGGATGTGCTTCGATCGCAGTCCGGTTGTGTGCTCGGATATCAATATCTATTGCAAGTACCTTACGATTTGATTCCTTTGGATTGATAGTTGTTCCATTTTCTATAGCTTCGGTCATGTCAAGCAGGGCGAGCATTGATGCACTCATAATAAGTGACCCTCCATGAGCAATCCCGGTTTCTATGATGAGATCCGGTTTGATTTCCCAAATTAGCTCCTGCATGGCAACCATATCCTGTGGGTACTGTATGATTGGACGACCTAAAAAAGAAAAGTTATAGGAATACTTGGTTACAGTTGTAGCATGCATAAATTGCTGCCCTGCATAAATCATCTTGATATCACAGGCATTGGATGCAATTCTCGCAGAGACTTCTTGTCTAAATTCATTCATGGTAGATATAAATTTTGCTTGAAATATTTCAAATTTTGTTAAGATATTTTAAATGACTGAATTTTATTGATATCAAGTTTAGTCCTTCAATTTTAGTGTCATAAATTCAATTTTGATAAATCAGAATCTGATTAAACTATAATGTTCACTTGGTTTTTTCACCTGACCTTCGTAAGGTGATCAAATCTTGAAGTGTCACCCCAAAATGCTATTGGCTCATAATCGGGATATGGATAAAACCCTAAATTGAGTTCAATGTGATATTGTTCATCACGAATCCTTTGTTCAACCAGATTGCGAACTGACAGCGGCTTACCGGAGCAGATGTTGATTGTGCCAATATTTTGCTGCTTTAAGGCAAGCGAAACCATCTTTTCTGCAACAGCAGTAACGGGTAAATAGTCTCGCAATTGCTCACCACCTGACATGTTGAAAACTTTATCACCTCGCTCCACTGCTTTTGTGAGTTGCGGAATCAGCGATGAATCAGACTGACCATCGCCATACATATAAAAAAGCCTTGCCCAAGTGAGATTGAAGGAGTCTGGGGCTTGAAGGTACTGCAACTGTTTTCGAAGCGTATCTTTTGCAAAACCGTAAGGATTTGCTGGTCGTGTTTCGATTTCTTCAGAAAGAGGCCCTGATTGCATCCCGTATTCAAAACAGGTTCCGGTCACAACTACCGACTTCAGTCCTTGTTGTACCAGTTGTTTGAGAAAAGCATACTGTATTGGTAATTCAGCTTCAAAATGGCGCAGTGAACGGTAATTGGGCAAACCGTGCCATGCAAGATGAATCAAGATATCCGGGCAACCTAAGGCCTCAAAGACATTGACAGGCGGTTGGGAAATATCCATTTGAACCCAATATCCATTGCGGATTACCGGTACTTTTGCTCGGAACTCACGAGCAACAGCAATAACGTCGACTCCATTATGGGAGTTCAATACAGCAAGGACATGCCGACCGATAAAACCGGTAGCACCTGTAAGTGCAACCTTAATCATGCAAGCTTAAGATCAGGCACCGCAGTTACAAACTTCCCTCCCCATTCCTGCACATACGCCAGTTGCTGCATGATCTCCTCCCTCAGGTTCCATGGTAGAATAACCACATAGTCGGGATGATCTTCGCGAAGTCGCTCCTCACTCACAATTGGGATGCGACTGCCTGGCATATATTTACCTTGCTTGGCCGGGTTTTTATCGACGACAAATCGGATCATGTCAGGGCGTATTCCTGCAAAGTTCATTAAGGTGTTGCCCTTTGCCGCGGCACCATAGGCTGCGACTGATTTTCCTTTTCGTTTGGCTTCAATCAAAAATGCTACAAAGTCATCCTTAACCTTTTCTGATTTTCGCTGAAAGCCTGTGTAGTACTCGGCTGTTCTCATCCCGACACTCTCTTCTTTCTGGAGCAGAAGAGGAACCTGATCGTTGATCACATATGAGCCGGTATCAGTACGCTGTGCAAAGACGCGAAGACTGCCGCCATGTGTTGGAAGTTCCAGCACGTCAAAAACGGACAAGCCATTGGCAGCAAAGATGTGCTGCACGGCTGTAAGCGAAAGATAGGAAAAGTGCTCATGGTAGATGGTGTCGAACTGGTTCAGTTGAATCAGGTTGAACAGGTGCGGAAACTCGAAGGTAGCCACGCCACTTGGTTTGAGCAGTGCGGTAAAACCTGCGACAAAATCGTTGATGTCGGGCACATGGGCAAGCACATTGTTGGCAGCCGTGAGGTCAGCCTGTTTGCCATCGGCGACAAGCTGTTTTGCCAAATTGACCCCGAAAAACTCTTCGACTATGTCGATACCTTTGGCTCGTGCGGCAATTGCCGTGCTTGCGGTCGGTTCAATTCCGGTGCAGGGAATGCCGAGCGCTTTTACATATTGCAACAGGTAGCCGTCGTTAGCCGCTACTTCAATCATATAGCTTTGCTCATTCAGGCTGAATCGCTGTGCCATGTCCGACACGTATCGTTCGCTATGGGCAAGCCAACTGCTGGAGTAGGCACTGAAGTAAGCGTAGTCGGCATCAAACAGTTCATCTGCCTGTGCAAAGTCTTCGGTTTGCACCAACCAGCACTGTTCGCACACCAGCACCCGCAAGGGAAACCACTTTTCCGGGTTTTGAAGCTTCTCAACCGTCAGATAAGCGTTTGAGGGAGGCGCACTGCCGAGATCAACAAGAGTCAGTTTCAGCTCTGCACCGCAGTGGCGGCACTTCATAATGCTACTCCATGGAAATCCGGGTTAATCATAGGGTGTTGTTTATCGCGTGTGGATTGTTCGGTAACTTGTAATGGCCATGCAATAGCGAGCTTTGGGTCAAGTGCATTAAGTGCGGCTTCGGAGTTTGAGTGATAGGGTGCTGTATGAAAATAGAGCATTTCACAATCTTCGGTAAGTGTTTGAAATCCGTGAGCAAAGCCTTCTGGGATAAGAAGTGTCTTATGATTGGCTGCGCTCAGAATTTCGCCATGCCATTGAAGAAAGGTCGAAGAATCTGCACGAACATCAACCGCTATATCATACACTTCACCTTTCAGGCACATCACAAATTTGGTTTCAGCGTAGGGTGGATGCTGAAAGTGCAATCCTCTAACGGTGCCGGTTATTTCGGTTAGCGTGTGGTTGACCTGGGCGATGGTTTGTTCTTGGAGCAGTTCGGCAAAATCACTTTGGCAAAACATTCGCTCAAGATAACCCCGGCTGTCGCCAAGAGGCACGCGCTGGATGAGTTGTAAACCTTGCAGGGGTGTTTTGATAATGTCAAAACGATCGCTCATAAGGCCTTGGAAGGGGCTTCATAATGATGCATCTGCGCCTGACTGACCATCGCCATTTCTTCACCTTGCCGCCAGGCTTTATGCCAATTCAGCGTCATGCCAAGCGCTATTCGCAGATTCCATCGAGGTTGCCACCCCAGTTGCGTCTTAGCTTTTGAGCTGTCCAGTTTTAGCATATTGGCCTCATGGAGTTGAGGCGATGATTCGCATTGCCAAGAAGCACCGGGCACCTGACCGCACAAGTATTCAACAATCCACTGCACAGGACGAGCGTCACCATCTTCCGGCCCAAAATTCCACGGACATGCAAAAGCTTCTCCATTCTCATACAAAGCTTGAGCAAGCATGATATACCCTGCAAGAGGTTCAAGAACATGCTGCCAAGGTCGCGTGGCCTTCGGTGAACGAATGATCAAGTTACGCTGGTCATCAAGCGATTTCAGGAAATCAGGGATAAGTCGATCTGTTGCCCAATCTCCACCACCAATAACGTTGCCAGCCCGTGCACTAGCCAGATGAACCCCTGCTTGTTCAAGGAAGGAACGACGATAGGCTGCCGTTACAAGTTCAGAGCAGGCTTTGCTGCTTGAGTAGGGATCGAAACCTCCCATGGCTTCGTTTTCACGATAGGGCCAGACCCACTCTTTATTTTCATAGCACTTATCGGTTGTGATGTTGACCACTGCCTTGACACTGGAGGTCTGGCGAACAGCTTCAAGCAGATTCACTGTACCCATGATATTCACCGCATAGGTCTCAACCGGCGCTGCGTATGAGTAGCGAACAAGTGGCTGTGCCGCCAAATGTAATACGATTTCAGGCCGGGCATGTTGCATGGCCTTTGCAAGTGCCGCCGCATCGCGAATATCTGCGATTGTACTTGAAACCAAATGTGATTGCAGATTACAAACGGTAAAGAAGTTAGGTTCGGTAGAGGAATCAAGCGCATAACCATGAACTTCAGCACCCATATCTGCCAGCCATAGCGACAACCAGCCACCTTTAAATCCTGTATGACCAGTTATAAAAACCTTCTTTCCTTTCCAAAAACTCCTGTTTACTTCCATATTTTCCAAGGTGCTTTTCCGGATTGCCAGAGTTCTTCAAGGTTGTTTTTATCACGCAGGGTATCCATGGGCTGCCAAAAGCCATCATGCTCATATGCCATAAGCTGATCTGCTGAAGCAAGATGGGCCAGCGGTTCTCCTTCCCAACTCGACTGATCGCCTGCAATATAATCAAGGACTCGGGGTGAGAGTACAAAAAAACCTCCATTTATCATACCACCGTCCCCACGAGGCTTTTCTGTAAACCCTTTCACATGAGCACTCTGCATCTCCAGTGCACCGTAGCGACCTGGCGGCTGAACAGCAGTCACGGTCGCATGTTTACCATGCGAATCATGAAACGACAGCAGCGCGGATATGTCAACATCGCTGACACCATCACCATAGGTGAAACAAAATGCCTCTTCATTTTTGATATAATCTGCAACTCTCAAAAGACGACCGCCCGTGAGCGTATCATCGCCAGTGTCAATCAAAGTCACTTTCCATGGTTCAGCTTTCTGCTCATGAACTTCCATACTGTTATTAGCCATGTCAAACGTTACGTCTGACATGTGCAGGAAATAGTTGGCAAAGTACTCCTTGATGATGTAACCCTTGTAGCCACAGCAGATCACAAAATCATTCACTCCATGAGAGGAATAAAGCTTCATGATATGCCATAGAAGTGGTTTTCCGCCTATTTCGATCATAGGCTTGGGCCTGAGATGGGTTTCTTCGGAGATGCGGGTGCCAAGACCACCTGCGAGAATTACAGCTTTCAATACATCCCCCCCTGAGTTAAGACAGATATATTTTTCAGTTCGGAATAGACATCAAGGGCCTCAATACCAGGCTCCCGCGATCCATTGCCTGAAGCGCCGAAGCCACCGAATGGCATGTGAGGTTCACTTCCAAATGTGCCGATATTGATATTGGCAACGCCTGCCCTGACATTCTGGGCAAAATACATGGCTCGATCGAGATTTTGCGTATGGATAGCTGCCGTCAGGCCATATTCAGTCGTATTTGCCAGCTTCAGGGCCTCACGAATCCCGTCAACAGGATGAAGGGTCACGACAGGCCCGAACAACTCCTGACAACTCAGGTCCGCCTCTGCTCGCAACCCATCAATGACCGTTGGCTGAATATAATAACCGTTGGCAAGCGCAGTATCCACAGGAACCTTCCCACCGCAGAGCACGATACCACCGTCGGCCACAGCCCCATTTATTGCTGTAAGAACATTCCTATGCTGACGCTGGTTTATTACCGGTCCAAGATCGCAATCAGTAGTAACTCCGAGTTTCAAACCGCTTGCCCTGGAAATAAATGCGTTTTTAAACTCATCGTAGATTTGCCTGAAAACCAGAATCCGGCTTCCGGCTGCACAACGTTGCCCTGCATTACTGAATGCCGAAAGAGAAGCCCAGTGAACCGCCCGTTCCAAGTCAGCATCATCGCAAACGACAAAAGGATTCTTTCCGCCAAGTTCCAGAGATACTCTGGCAAGCCGACGGCCCGCAACTTCAGCGATCCAGCGGCCGACACCTGTCGAACCGGTGAAACTGATGATTGCAACTCTACCATCCTCTACAATAGCCGCGCCTGCAGGCAGACCCCGCCCCTGAATCACGTTGAATACACCGTCAGGAATGCCCGATTCTTTGGTAAGGCGTGCAAAGATATGCGCTATCTCAGGAGCATCTTCTGCCGCTTTCATCACCACAGTATTACCGCAGATCAATGCCGGAAATGTTTTCCAGGCAATATTGGCAATCGGCGTATTAGCCGGCACAATCAAGCCGGCAATGCCACGAGGCTGACGTACTGTGAAGCTCTGCTTGCCCGGCATAGCCGAAGTAAGTGTCCGTCCATACAGGCGCATACCTTCACCGGCGAAAAACTCGGCCTGCAGAATCGCGCCATTCACTTCTCCCACTGCGTCATGAGGTGGCTTACCTGTTTCCACAGCTATACATTCGGCCAGCTCTGCCGAATTTTGCTTCATCAGAGTGACCATATCTGCCAGTATCTGGCCCCTGCGAACGGGAGTCATGGACGACCAGACAGGAAATGCCTTCCCTGCCGCGTCTATAGCTCGATGAGTATCAACAGAAGTTGAATCAGCACCTCGACTCATCGGTAATCCAGTATGCGGATTGAATTTGTCGAGCCAATTGCCTTTTTCAGGCAATGCCTCCTGGCCATTGATCCAGTTTGGAATAGTCTTCATGAAATCGATTTTTTTGTCATATAGCGGTCCACCCTCCATCGATGACCATATTGGAGCCGGTCATATAACGAGAAGACTCACTCGCAAAGAACAGGATCGCGCCGTTATAATCGTTCGCATCTGCCATACGCCCAACAGGAATCCGTCCACAATAAGCATCAAGAAAGGGCTGTTCCTGATGATTGAAGACTCCGGCTATGGTCAGTGAATTGACCCGCACACCTCTCTTCCCCCAATACACAGCGAGATATCGGGTAAGGTTGAGGATACCGGATTTCGACGCAGAATAGGCAACCGGTTTATAAAAAATCTCTCCTCGCTGACGCCGGTATTCGTAAAGGTTCTGATCGGGAGACACCACGCCGTAAATAGAAGCAATATTGATAATCGACCCATTATTGGCTTGAGCCATGGCAGCACCGAACACCTGGCAGCAAAGATAGACTCCTTTAAGGTTCACATCAATGACCTTGTCCCATGAAGCTTCCGGATACTCTTCAAAAGGTCCGGTTTCTTCCGGGGGCGAAAAAGGGGGGGCGTCTATGGCTGCATTGTTAATCAAAACTGTAGGCGAACCAAACCGCTTCTCCATGGAAAGCAGATTTTCCTGCAAAACACCTTTATCAGTAACATCAGAGTGCAGAAAAAGAAAATTATCAGGATAGAAATTTGTCAATTGCTCGCATTCCGGGGTCGAACGAATATCGAGCCCGACGACCCGGGCATCTCGTTGCAGCAATGCCTTTGCATATGCATAGCCAAGCTGTCCGCCAATCCCGGTAATAATTACGATTTCTCGACTCACATCGAACAGCGGGTCTGTACACTTGATGGTTTTATTACTCATGAATCAGGATTTTCTTCGCATGGATGACCATATCACAAATCTCACGCACCGCTCCGACCCCACCTGGTTTTTTGTACGAAATAGCACATGGGGCACTGTTTCAGGATAAGCATCCGCGACGGCCACAGGAATACCGACAACCCTGAATGCGGGGATATCGTTAATGTCATTACCGACAAACATTGTGTACTCAGGAAGAATATCAAACTCTTTGCATGACTCAAGTACTGCTGCTGCCTTATCTTCCACACCCTGCTTGTATGGCATTTTTAACTTTTCAGCTCGTCGGCTCACCACAGGATTTGTTTCGGTAGAGATAATAACTGACTTTACTCCTGCCCCTCGCAGGAGAGCAAGCCCCAGACCATCGCTACGCCAGCATCGAACAGATTCGATGCCGTCCTGGGTAAGATACACGGTATTGTCAGTGAACACGCCATCAAAATCGAAAATTACCAGTTGTACAGAAGCCAACAATTCTTGAGTGTTCATATCAGAGAAAATAAAGAACCCCGCCGCAAGCAGCGGAGTATTTTGAAGACAACTCTATTATGCTTTACGCCTCAAGAGGCGGGGAATATGACCCATAGAGATTCAAGTATCGACATTACTGTATTGAATAGGCTCGCCTTTGGCAATATGACAATTTGCCCTTTTACCGATCACCCGGTTGGATTCTCGAACAGGAATGTACTGAGTGTTGAATATGCGACCTGATAGATTTTTCAGGGTAAGTTCTTCACCAGCTTCAATATCGCAACTTGCGATCAGTGATTTGCCAAGTTTGAAAAAGACTCTCTCTGTACCCAACTCGTCGGTAGATTTCGGAGGCAACATGTGACGCACCCGTTTGATATCCCGAACGAATTTACGAAAGCCCTCAGGTTCCAATGCGAAGCTGTGGTCAGTACCTTTCCATGCACGGTTCAGTGTGACATGCTTTTCAAAGACCCGTGCACCCTGGAGGTAGGCGATCGGTCCGGAAAGAGTCCCGTTAAAATGATCTGAAGAACCAATAGTACAATCCGGAAATTCTCTGGAAAGAATCTGAATGGATTCCAGACCAAGCCTGCTATATTCACAGGGATATTCCGATACGCAATGCAATATAGCGACTTCGTCATGATGACCAAGTAGTACCTCTATACTGGAGCGAATCTGATCGATATCCCCGCCACCGACACTCATTACCACGGGTTTTCCAAGACTTGCAATCTTGTTGATAAAGGGAAGATTCCCCAAATCAAATGAAGCAACTTTGAGTATATCGACATCGATACTTTGCAGTAGTTCAAGACTCGGTTCATCAAAAGGGGTCGACATAAATCTGACACCATGCTTTTCACAATCTTCCTTGAGAATCGGCAGCCATTCCGGATTAATTTCAAGATGTTCGCGATGCATGCCATACGTCGGGGCAAATGCATTTTCACTATGGTATGGCGCATTATAAGCCTCAGGAGAAAACAGATAGCGATTGTTGCGAGTCTGGAACTTGACAGCGTCAGCTCCTTCAAAAGCAAATATACGGATAAATTCACGGGCAATTGACAGATCGCCCTGATGATTCTGCCCTACTTCGGCAATGACGAACGGAGTACCATCTTCGGTCAGTTTCTTGAACATGAACTTTTTGGACTGTTAAATTTATCATCTACGAACGGTTTTGTTTCGATATGCATGTCGCTGATCAGTTGGTCATAGGTCACCTGCCTTTTTACCTTTCCATTTTCCAACTCAATAATCTTGTCACATCCCTGCAACGTACTTATGCGATGAGCAATAATGAGAACGGTTATGTCATTTCCTAACTGCCGAATCGAATCGGATACAGCCAGTTCAGTTTGATTGTCAAGCGAACTTGTCGCCTCGTCGAATACAATAACATCAGCCTGTTTGTACAATGCTCTTGCTATTCCGATTCGCTGACGCTGCCCACCGGATAATTGCACACCACGCTCGCCTACTCGTGAATTGTAGTTATCTTTCCAACTATCGATAACATCAGCGATACATGCCATTTCAGCCGCTTTCCGAACACGGGCATGATCTATGTGCTCCACTGGAATCCCAAAAGCGATATTTTCGGCAATTGATGAGTCGGCAAGATAGACATCCTGCGGAACATGAGCGATATGTGCCTGCCATGACCGGATATTTCTATCGTTGATCACTTCACCATCTATTTTCAATACACCATTCTCTGGGTTCAACAAGCCCATAAAAAGATCGAGGAAAGTTGATTTCCCGCACCCTGTCGGCCCGATGATACCCACTCGGCTACCCTTCAATATTTCAAGAGTTAACCCTTTTAATACAAATGGTGCGAATTCGGAATATCGAAAATCGATATTTTGAAACTTGATCGTTGTTTGAAATTCGATCGGTTTCGGGGGCGGACTATCGGCATACTCTGGAAGAGGCTGGTTCAGCATCTCAACCACTTCTTGAATTGTATTATGCCCTGAACGAATTAATGTCCAACCTGAATATATCTGCTGCATGTTGGGCAACAATCTTTGTGCTGCTATGGCCATTGCTCCAATATATGGTATTGCAGCTATTAATTTCCCTTGATTACCTGCAAGCTTGTAACCAATTCCGGCGATGAGCGACATACTAATAGCTTCTATGATAAAACGAGGACTACCGCCGATGATCTGGGTATTGACCTGTGCTTTCCATAGGCGTCTGTCGACGCTTTGGTAAATATTTATATAAGTTCGCTGAGTACCATCAAGAATGATATCACGAATACCCCCTAAACCTTCCTGCAAGGATTTGACTGCCAACGTCTGAGAAGTACTCAGTTCACGAGAATCTCTTTTTAGAATCGACTTACTAAAAAAAACGATAAGCAGATAAACAGCTATAAAGCAACTGATGACAATCAATGTCCTCACAGGCTCAATTAACATTAAAACAATAACAATACTAAAAACCAGTAATGATGAATTTAAAACATTCATCAACGGTATAACTATATAAACAATTACATGTTTTGACTTTACCAATATCGCTGTTATTGTCTGACTACTATTTTGAACCGTATGGACGACATAAGGTTGATATAATATTCGTTGATAAATTTCACGTCCGATATCAGACGCGATGGTAAAGCTCAGTACCGATTGAGCCCACAACAACATAATGCGAATCAGTGCAGCCGTAATTGCAATTGAGATAAATATAATAGTTATCGGCAACAGAAGATCTGTCGGTGTGCGTATACCTAAATAATGGATTAATGGGTGTAGTAGAGGATAATTCATTACCTTTTCAGGGATTGTAAGTATACCAAGAAATGGAATGGTAGCACCCAGGGTGAGCACTTCTGCAAACGAAGCAAAAATCATCAGAACAAACAACGCAGCGGATTGAATTCTTCGTTCTTTTTTAATATAACGCCAATAACAGAAGAGAAGATAACGTAATGACTGAGTTTCGTCTTTATTGTCCTTACCAGCAAGTAACATTAATGAGAGATTTGGAGAGATTTGGAGAGATTTGGAGAACTCAACTACACGAGTAAGAGTATTAAAACGAAGAAATTTATCAAACTTAAAACAGAACAATAACCACACTTTATATGCGTAGACCCTAATTCTTAAACCTTGTTCGGCATAGAGGGTATAAATCCCGGTTCTGTGCGATCACAACGAACTGTAACCCAATTTTTTTTACTGCTGGTAAAAGCAGTTTTTCGAAACCGACTCTTTTGATTTTGAACAACATTAAACACCACACTAAGCAAAATAGGCTTTCTACTTGCGCCCGCGAAATAATACGCTTAATTGGTCATATCACAATAATCGGAACAAACAATATTCAACACATATGTGCTCTGATACCAGTGTGGTTTACAATTCGCTGTAATCCTATGCCAGGGAAGTTTTTTATAAGTTTTTTTGAATATCTGACAAATCACATTCAAGCACTTCAATTCCAACGAATCAAAAGTTGCCGAAGGTTCTTCAGACTCTCTGACCGTTCAGGGTCTTCTCTGGTTTTCTTCAGTGCTTCGTAAAGAAAAGTCCAAATCACAGAGATAAGTCCACCAACCAATGATGTAACAAGTACCATACTGGTTCTTTTCGGCCTGGTTCTCTTTTCGGGCAGAACCGCTTTGTCAAGCACCTGAATAACTGATCCGTCCCGGGCTTCATCAAGCTTTGCAACCTCAAACTGCTGGGCCAGCATTTGATAAACAATTTCGTAATGCTTGACATTGCGAACCTTACGTATATACTCAAGCCCGGCTTCAGGCGCCTTGCCCGCAGTTACAGCGCCAGTTTCAACCTTGGCAAGTTGAGACCGTAATGTACCGAGCTCCTGTTGGACACGAACATAATCAGGGTTGTTGCCTGTAGCAAAAGTACGGAGAGAGCCCAGTTGTACTTCTTTCATGGCGATCTGCGCCTTGATGTTAGCCGTGGCTTGCACAAGACTAATGGCCTGTTCATCAAGCTGAATCAACCCGGTTTTCTCCTGTGTCTGCTTAAGAGCAATTTCAGCATTGCTCAACTCCTCTTTTGCCTGCAACAATTGTTTTTCGTAAAACAACCTTCGCTGTGAGGCCTCACTGACAGCAAGTACCTGGGTCAGGTTCTGCAATTCTTCGATATAGCCATTTGCTATTGCCACTGCGAGTTTCGGATCGTGATCTTCAACACTGACTACTATCAGACCATCTTTTGAACTTGAAACCTTGGTTGAACCAGCCAGTTTTTCCTGGGCATCAGCTTCACTGTTTGTTTTGTAAACTTTCAAAAGATGAAACCTTTTAATAAGCTTATCAGCAATCGTTCGACTCTTGAGCATAGCTATATAGGTATCGTTGGGGTTTTTGATACCGAGATCTGCGCTCATTGCGCTCAGTGAACCAAGTTTACCTGCAAGCATGGCTGCTGCACCCGACTGCTGCTGCTGAGGAGGCAGGATACAGACATCGGCTGTATAGATTTCTGGTATCGTGAAACTGTAAACTGCTGCAATTATTCCGACCAATACTGAGACACCCAAAATCTTTTTTTTATGTTTGGCGAGGATGATGGCGAGATCGAGAAGGCTTATCTCGTCGTCTATCGGTTCCGGTGATTGAAGATTGTTGTCCACTAATTACAAAGGAAAATTAATAAAGAGGGTTGCCCACTAATTGCTCGAATTTAAACGAATTGGCACAAAAAAAGATCAGCGCGCATCTTTGAAAGAGTCAGGGCACTTTGCTTGTAGCGATTTTTTCTGGTGCATTGTTAATGCTTGCAAGGCGCCAATAAAGTATTACGTAGAGGGCAAAGGTGCCAAACCATGCTGCAACAAGCACAGTTGTCTGTTCGTAAAACATCACAGCCATTCCGGTAGAGAGCAATGCAAAACTCCAGCAGAATGGTGCAACCATGCTGTTTCGGATATGGGGCTGTAAATGGGCAAACCGCCGGGATATTATCCTGATCTTTATCAGGCTGTGCAGATGCGAGCTATCAGCATCTCCGGCACTGTTATTATTCCAGAAACGACGCATTATACTGAAAATGGTTTCAATAATGGGATAACTGCATACCAGACATGGAGCCCAAACCGAGACTGATGGATTGCGCATCGGTAACAGCACGGAGATCCATGCAAGAATGTATCCAAGCAGGTATGCGCCACCATCGCCAAGGAATATTTTTCCAAGCGGATAGTTAGTTACGAAAAAACCGGCTACAACAACGATCACATAGAAGCATAGATATGCCAGTTCAACATCACCCACCTGCCAGGAAATAATACCCAATGCTGAAAAACAGATCATCAGTATCCCTGATGCCAAACCGTTAAAACCATCAATGATGTTGATAGCGTTAGCAACACCTCCAACGGCAAACGCAGTAAAAAGGATAGATACCGGCAGGTAAGCAAGTAATTTATCCAATCCAATTATTTGCAAATGATTGAGGCTGTACCCGGTCAGCAAACAGGCAAGTGCACCGCTGATCATGGTTGCAAAGAGACGGTTACGTACACTGACACGTTTGGTAAGATCTTCTGTAACTCCCACAACGAATGCGAGCGAACCTGCCGTCAGCATAGGCAAAAGCAGTTGTGATACCTGTTGCGGCGAAATTAACCAAGCAACAATCAAACCGCCAAATATGGCTACACCCCCAATACGAGGTGTAGGGGAAAAGTGAAATTTTTGTACTCCGTCAAGAGTGTCGAATGTATGCTTTCCATGCCATCGCTTTGTCTGCACAATCAGTATTGAGAACAGCAAGGAGATGATTCCCGGAGCAAACAAATTTATGGAAAAAAGGAAATCTTTGTCCACGAATGGCACAAATTGGTAAAAACTATAAAAGCGGATTTTGGGCTACGAAAGGCACGAAAAGGTACGGAAAAAGAAAAGAACCATTCATAAGCTAATCACCTTAATTATAGTAACTTAAGAGTATGGATTTGTGAACGAATTGCGGTGAATTGAATCTTACTCTCAGTTTTTCAGATTTTTAAACGCAGCAGCTCCAATGCCAAACTGATAAAGAATTGAAGTTATGTCTTTCAGACTCTGCATAAAATTTGCGCCTCTCTGGATTTTCTCGGGTACAACGATAGCGTCGCCAGGGTTAACATCACCCCCGAAGCCGCTGTTTCGCTTGCTGCGAACTGTTCCATCCGCGCAGATACGATAAAGTTCTGACTTGTCACCGGTAGCGCTTACCCCTCCCGAGAGTTTGAGATAGTCGTTTACGCCGCGATCAGGCGAATAGATGATGGTGTTCTGCTGGTAGACTGCACCGATCACATCAACCGTTGTTGACTTTTGCGGAACGTAAACCACGTCACCATCCTCAAGCGGAAGATCCGGCAGGTCCGCGACCTGAGCGGCAGCATTCTTGAGATTCAGAATGATGCGCCCCTCGGCCTTGACCTGGCGTAACTTGGTCAGCAATCGCTGCTGTGATTCGAGTTCGGCGGCTATCGTAGCAGCCTGAGCGGGATCACTCTGACCTGCAAGGCGCTGCTTTGCATTGGTCTGGATATCCTTTTCATAGCGGTCAACCGATTCATCAATTTTCAACTGCTGTTCACGCTTGAGACTATCCCGAATCAGCTTTGTTCCAAATACATACCCCTTTTCAGTAGTCCCACCAAGACGAGTTATAAGCGCCCTGAGGGTTTCACCCTTATCAACCTGAAAAACACCGCTCTGCGTTACCTCTCCATCCACTCGAACAAAGGATTTTTCTATTTTGACTTTAATCGGCACAGATCCGGGAGCAATCACGCGAATGATATCTGTGGGATGAACGTCAAACTGGGAGAGACTCTTTTGTATGGAGCCCCAGTCAGCCTGAAGTTCGGCAACAGTCTGGTATTGATGGTCAATACTTCTTTCAACAATAACTTTTTGCAGACCGGCTACAGCTTCAAAGCCTCCAGCCCAACTGACAACATCCGCAAAGGAGGTTCTCTCTTTAAGTTCAAAGATGGCAGGTTTTTTAACGTCTCCCAAAAGGGCTACAAGCGGGCCCACAGAGGGGATATAAACCACATCACCATCCCTGAGGGCAACATCGGATGATTTGTCGCCATGAAGGAGAATATCATAAAGATCAAAAGTCACAAGGGGAGCACCACTCCGCTTGACCTTTATGTTACGCATGCTGCCTGTGGATGAAGGACCGCCGGATGCAAAAAGGGCATTCAGCACCGAGCTCATGGCGCTGAGCGTATAGCTGCCGGGACGAACTGCGTGACCAACTACGTAGATCTGTACACTACGGGTTTGAGCTATGCTTACCGTGAGTTCGAAATTTTTAAATATACGGCCTACCGCCTTTTTGAGGTAACCCTGAAGTTCATAGTATTTGACACCAGATACGTTTACGGTGCCGACCCGAGGCAGATATATCTCACCATTGCGGTTGACCGTGACATTGACATCAATATCAACCATACCCCATCCCCTGATCTGCAAAGCATCACCCGGTCCGACCACATAATCGGCATTAACCTGAGCAGCTTTTAACGGGGCAAAAGTAGTGGGGACATTGCGGAAAAGATCGCGACCGAACACATCAAGGCGGATACCGGTAGAGCCTTCCACAAAGGTTTGAAAGCCAGTCAGCTTGTCTGCCGTCTTATCCTGCTCTGCTGAAATAGCTGCTGCTTCACGCACAGATGCCTCTCGCGCCTCAGATGCAGGGCTTGTAATGACAGGAATTCCTGTACCGGCAGCCGGACTTTGAAACGCACCTGAATCTGCTGTTGAAGTTGCCGATGCAGAGCCAGTATTGTCCGCCGCAACAGAATTTACAGGAAGTGCGAAAAGCGAAAAAGCGAAAAGAACTATGAGGGTGGCGCGCATGGAGAGAGATGTTGAATTTTGGATGCTGAATTTTGGATTTAGCTACAGGGACACTCCCTCGCAGATGACCTTTTCAATTGCAAGCTGTCAATCACTAAATTCACAATAAAATGACCTAAAAGCTTCGCTTTCTTCAGTCACAGTTGAAGTTACGGGCATCTGAACAGGCAGAAAATATCCATTCAGAAAATAAGATGTAAAAACTGGACGTCTTGCTTTCAATCAAAAATAATCTTCTCCCTTAACCGTAGAGCGAATGACTTCAGAAATCATAGTTACATAATATAGAAATATAGCCTCACTTTAGGTCACCTCTATTTATTTATTCCGAAACCCGATTACTGCGTTGGGTGGCGCCCTAAATCCTCATGTACTCCGTGTACACTCCGGTTTCTTTACTCCATCCGCCTTGTCCTCGGGCTTTTCACGACAATAAATAGAGGCCCCCTTTATTCATAGTGACCACCCCTGGCTGCCACAAGAAAAGATGTACATCCAAACGCTTCAACGTGCTGCTAATTTAACAAAATCAGTAAAAAAAAAGTCAGAAACTCAACGTTACAAGCACAAAAAACAAACCAAAAAACATAACATAAATGTACGAATCATACCCAGGCATAATCCGGTAAAATCAAAACCATTTCACTTCACTAATACAGGTCATTTTACACCGCACTATCGAGAATCGAGAATCAAAGAAGCGTTCAGAATATAACAGTTCTCCCGTCAATACACACAAACAATCTATATTTTTCCCGCTCCAGCCGGGACGTTCATGATTTACTGTACTTGTGCGGTCATCGTTGAAAAAAAGTGCTGGGTGCTGAACGTAAAGCTTGTCCGCTAATTGCGCGAATGAATTTCGTTTTTTTCTTGATTTCGTGATTTATGCGTAATTTACTCTCATTCTTCTCTCGTATCTATTTGAGTTTGTACAACGAATCGGATTATGGCATGACTTTCTTTTTGCATGCTTAATTGATTATACCTGAAAAAATTAACAGGTATGGATACTTCGAGCGATCAATACGATAGCCCGTGGAAAGATGCCATTGAGCGCTATTTTCCAGAGTTTATGTCGTTTTATTTTCCTGATGCTTATCATGAAATTGATTGGTCAAAAGAGCATATATTTCTGGATCAGGAGTTGCGGGCCGTCGTTCAGGATGCTGATTTGGGTAAACGGTTTGTTGACCGGCTTGTCAGGGTTAGTCTCTTGAGTGGCGATGCAAGCTGGATATACATTCACGTTGAGGTACAAGGCACAAAGCAGGCTGAATTTGCTGAGCGGATGGTTGTGTACAACTACCGTCTGTTTGACCGATACAAACGGCCTGTGGCAAGCCTGGCAGTGCGGGTGGATGAGCTTAGGCAGTGGAAACCGACCTCATATGGGCACAGCTATTAATTTGTTCCACGATTCGATTGCTTCGTTGAGCGGTGCTCGAAATCCTCAAGTACTCCTTGTACATTCCGGTTTCTGCGCTCCGTCCGCCTTGCACTCAAATCGCTCACGACAATTAATAGCTGCGCCCTAATGCTTTTGCTGTGCTTGGTTGCCGTCATACATTGGAGTTTCCAGTTGCCAAGTTGACCGATTATGAGGAGAAGGCTGATGAACTGCTGGAATCGGATAATGTTTTCGGATTGATAACAGTTGCGCATATACTGACACAGCAAACCCGTAAGCGGAATCAGTACCGGTATGAAGCGAAGTTGCGATTGGTTCGGCTTCTGTATGAACGACATTGGGATAAGCAACGGATCATTGATTTGTTTAGTGTTGTAGATTGGTTAATGCAACTGCCGGAATGGCTGAACAATCAGCTTCGACAGGAACTTGAAGCAATAGAGGAGAGTAAACAAATGAAATATATTACGAGCGTTGAACGAATCGGTATTGCCAAGGGTATGGCTCAAGGCAGAGTTGAAGGCGGATCCCGGTTACTGAAAAAATTGATTGAACGTCGCTTTGGCGTTTTACCTCAATGGGCATTAGACCAATTATCAACCGCTTCCGAACAACAGTTAGAGACTTGGGGTGAGTCGCTTCTCACTGCACCGACACTGGAAGCAGTGTTTAATAACGATGCGAATTAAGAGGATGAGGTTTTGGCCACGAAATACGTGAAAAGGCACGAATTGGGATTGGGATGGTCGGTGGTGTAGCGGTCAATGAGGCGGAGGAACTGGCGCCCGTAGCGCTTGAGTTTGACCTTACCGACTCCGGATACGGTTAGCATGGTTTCTGCTGTTCGCGGAGTTTTGGAAAGGTTATGGAGGCTGTATACGGTGAACACATTGGTTTGTTCAATATTGATACCATGGAAATGATTGAAGGTGATTTACCTGGTCGTGCACTAAAGCTGGTAAATGAGTGGGCTAAACTCTACCGAACTGAATTAAAGGAGATGTGGGACAAGCATGAGTTCCGGCATCTTCCCCCATTGGATTAATACCATGAATTATCCGAAAATAGTGAGTGCAAAGGCTATCGATAGTCGATCGCTCCTGGTTGAGTTCGATAATAATCAAAGAAAATCATATGACATCACCCGTTTACTTGATAAGGAGATGTTTTCCCCCTTAAGAAACGAGGCGTTATTTAGAGCGGTCAAGGTTGATGTTGGCGGGTATGCTGTTGTATGGCGGAGTGATATCGATATTAGTGAGCATGAACTTTGGCTCAATGGCGAAGCTGTCCGCTAAGGGAAAGGGCTGAGTAATGAGTAATGTGGGATATGCCAAAAAGGTTGTCATCCCGAACTGAAAAGGAGGGATCTGAAAAGAATGACTGCCTATTGTTGCTCAACTTTATTCGCTTGTTGATTGTTGATATAGATGTTAACTTTGGGCATGAGATCAATCACCTTTTATAAGCTGGCATCTGGTCAAAGTCCTGTGATGGATTTTCCAAGATCGCTTTCTGACAAGGAACGGCAAAGATCTCATGGATATTGACCTTGATTCGTGACACCAAGATTATCCCCGCAGAATACCTCAAAAAGCTTACCAATACCGATGGCATCTGGGAAGTTCGTGCCACATTTGGTGGTAATGCAATCAGGTTATTGGGCTTTATGGAGGAAGGAAATCTTGTGGTGTTGACAAATGGATTTGCCAAGAAAACTCAAAAAACGCCAGCGAATGAAATTGCTTTGGCAGAACAACGAATGAACGAATATAAGAAAAGAGGCTCCGATGGATGAACTACAGGTTTTTATTGAAGAACAGAAAGAGCTTTGCCCCGGCTTTGCTGAAGGGTACGATGAAGGCTACAAGCATTTCAGAATAGGTGTTATGCTAAAACAAGCTCGAACCAATGCGGGGTTAACCCAGGTTGCTTTGGCTGAAAAACTGAAGACACACAAGTCAGCCATCTCTCGCATAGAAAACCATGCTGAGGATATCAAGCTCTCTACTCTCTCCCATTATGCTGAGGCACTGGGGAAAAAGTTGGATATCACAATCCTTTAAACGTTGCACATAAAAGAGCTGAAGAGTTTGGGCCACGAAAGGCTCGAACGTTCCTTTTTTTGTCATCTCGAACGAAGAGGGAGATCTGATTGCCGAGAAAGAGATCCCTCCTTTCAGTTCGGGATGACAAATGTGAGAATTTTCGGGATGACAGATGAGAGAATGTTCGAGATAGCAGATAACAGAATATGATAGGATAATCTGCGGATTACTGTAATGCTGTTTTGTCGGGGTGGTCGGTGATGAAGCGGTCGATGAGGCGGAGGAACTGATGGCCGTAGCGTTCGAGCTTGACTTCGCCGACTCCGGATACCGTGAGCATGGCTTCTGACGTTCGCGGAAAAATAGCGGCCATATCGTGAAGAGAGCGATCCGAGAAAACAAGGTAGGGCGGAATCCCCTGCTCATCGGCAATTTGCTTGCGTAGTATTCTGAGCAGTTCGAACAGCTCCTGATCAAAGGGGGCTCCTGTCTCCCCCTTCACTGCTCTGGCTGCCTTTTTTTCAAGAACCCGAACGATCTCCATCTGCTCTTCCCCCCTCAGTATCCTCACAGCCTTTGGCAGCAGGCAGAGCGTAGGGTAGAGGCCTTCGGCTTTTGCCACCACCTTTTGAGCAAGCAGCTCGTCAACAAGCTGCCTCCAGTATTTTTTGGTCTGCCCTTTTCCAACCCCGTAGGTTTTAAGCTGGTCGTGACCCATGTCACGGATTTTCTGGTTTGCACTGCCCATAACGATATCGATAATATGCGTTGCACCGAAGCGCTCTTCAGTACGGACTATGGCGGAGAGCAGCATCTGTGCCTCCCTCGTACAGTCAACCACTTCACGGGTTCCTGTGCAAATATCGCAGGAGCCGCAGTTCTCGTGCGGGTAGGTTTCCCCGAAATAGTTAAGCAGGGTTATCCTCCTGCAGACCGATGTGGATGCAAATGAGGTCACTCTCGTCAGAGCTGCGAGCGCACGGGAGCGCTCGGTTTCGTCAAGCATCGAATCAATAAAGAAACGTACTTTGGGAATATCACCCTGGGCAAAAAGCAGCGTGCAATGAGCCGGTTCACCGTCCCTGCCCGCCCTGCCGGTCTCCTGGTAGTAGTTTTCGATGCTCTTTGGCAGATCGGCATGGATTACAAAGCGGATGTTCGACTTGTCGATCCCCATGCCAAACGCAATAGTCGCAACAATCACATCCGTCTCGTCACGGATAAACGCCTCCTGGTTACGCTTGCGATCCCCGTCACTGAGCCCTGCATGGTAGGGCAGCGCACGAAACCCCCTGGCCTGCAGCATGGCCGATGTATCGTTCACACTCTTTCGGCTGGTTCGGTATATGATACCTGCCTTCCCCTGATTGGCTTTCAGAATCGACACTATCTGGGCATCTGGTTTGTCCTTGAAGCGAACATCGTAGAAAAGGTTCGGGCGGTCAAACGATGCCCGGACAATCAGCGGATTGCGCAGGGCTATCCGGTCGAGAATATCCTGCTGAACCCGGTGGGTTGCCGTAGCGGTAAAAGCTGCAACCGGGAGGTCACCAAAAAGCGGGACCAGAGCGGAGAGCGAAAGGTAGTCAGGCCGGAAATCGTGCCCCCATTCCGAGATGCAGTGTGCTTCATCAATCACTGCCATACTGATCTGCACTCTGACGAGTATCTCCCTGAAATGATCAAGACTGAATCGCTCAGGCGCAACATAGAGCAGATCAAGCGAGTTGGAAAGCAGCTCTTGCATCACTCCCTCACGCTCTTGCGGCGAAAGGGAACTGTTGAGGAAAGCCGCACGGATGCCGTTGGCTCTGGCGCCATCCACCTGATCTTTCATGAGCGCGATGAGCGGACTGATAACCATGCAGGTACCCGGAAGCATTACTGCGGGAAGCTGATAGCAAAGGGATTTTCCTCCTCCGGTCGGCATGACGGCAAAGACATCCCGCTTCTCCAGAATTGCCCGGACAATCCGCTCCTGATTGGGCCTGAACTCACGAAACCCGAATATCTTTCGCATCGTATCGAAAATGACTTCGTCCGATACTGCAGAAAGAACGAGCGACTCATTCAACTCTCTTTGCATACAGGAACGTTGTAGCCACTGGATTTAAGGAGTGCGTGTCGTTGTGCAAGGTCAAGGTCATGGGCAACCATCTCTGCAACCATCTCATCAAGCGTTATTTCAGGAATCCAGCCGAGATTCGTTTTTGCTTTTGAGGGATCTCCAAGGAGGGTTTCGACTTCTGACGGCCGGAAATAGTGCGGATCAACACGAACGATAACTTGATCAGCGGCAAGTGCTGAGTGTTTATTCAGTGCTGAGGGCTGAGGGCTGAGGGCTGAGGGGGGAAAATCGAGTGATGAGGGATGAGTAAGAATAGGAGAAGAGCTGTCGATTGTGCCGATTTCGTTTACTCCCGAGCCTTCCCATCGAATGTAAATACCGAGGTGTCTGGCTGCTTTTTCAATGAATTGACGGACGGTGTACTGTACTCCCGTAGCTATAACATAGTCTTTGGGCTCTTCCTGCTGCAACATCATCCACTGCATGCGTACATAGTCTTTGGCATGTCCCCAGTCACGCAAGGCATCCATGTTTCCCATGTAAAGACAGCGTTCCAGGCCTTCTGTAATATTGGCAAGGGCTCTGGTAATCTTGCGGGTTACAAAGGTCTCACCTCTTCGGGGTGATTCATGGTTGAAGAGAATTCCGTTGCAGGCATACATTCCATATGCTTCACGGTAGTTGACGGTTATCCAGTAAGCGTAAAGTTTGGCGGCAGCATAAGGGCTTCTTGGATAAAATGGTGTTGTCTCTTTTTGTGGAGTCTCCTGCACCAGTCCGTAAAGCTCTGAAGTGGAGGCCTGATAAAAACGGGTTTTCTTTTCAAGGCCCAGAAAGCGGATTGCTTCAAGAAGTCGCAAGGTACCCATACCATCAACGTCAGCCGTATACTCCGGAGCTTCGAAACTGACGGCAACATGGCTTTGTGCTCCAAGATTATAGACTTCATCCGGTTGTACTTCAGCAATGATTCGGGTCAGGTTACTGCTGTCGGTCAGGTCGCCGTAATGCAGATAAAGTGCTGAGGGCTTGTTTAGTGCTGAGTTCTGAGTGCTGAGGGCTGAGTCTTTCTCGATATCATGACGGTCGCGATAGAGGTGGTCTATCCTCTGGGTGTTGAGACTGCTGGCCCTCCGTTTTATGCCATGCACCTCATAGCCCTTGTTGAGAAGAAATTCTGCGAGATAACTACCATCCTGGCCGGTTACACCGGTGATCAATGCAACCTTTCTTGCCCTAAAAGTGCTGGGTGCTGAGTGCTGAGTGCTGAGATCAGTCATGTTAGAGATCAGAATTATGTTATTGTACTGTTCTTTTTTTATCTATAAATACTCGGAATCCGCATTTTTTTTCTTGTCATACCGAACTGAAAGGAGTGATGACAAGAAAAATGGTTCGAGATGGCATGGAAGATGTTTCAGGATAACAGGTAAGGTGGCAGGAGATGACATTTGGTGTAAAAATTTATAACCCGGAATCTCTTCAGCCATCATCCCTCAGAACTCATCTCTTGTTAAAAAATCTTGATAGGCAAGACGAAGGCCCTCTTCCAATCCAATTACGGGCTGCCAACCAAGACTATTCAGACGGCCACTGTCCATCAGCTTTCTGGGAGTACCGTCAGGTTTGCTTGTATCAAATGCAATAGTGCCTTTGTAACCTGTAACTTTTGCAATGGTTTCAGCAAGCTCTTTAATAGTGATATCCTCACCACTGCCAACATTAATATGACTTTGCATCGGCAAAGTATGCGCTTCGTATTGAGCCTTATCAAGATTCATCACATGAACGCAGGCCGCAGCCATGTCGTCAATATAGAGAAATTCACGGCGAGGCGTACCAGTGCCCCAAATAAGTACCGAGTGACCACCAAGCGCTGGGTGCTGAGTGCTGAGTGCTGAATGGGGTTCGCCCCTCTCCATGGCAATTTTCGCTTCGTGGATGCGGCGGATAAGAGCTGGTATGACGTGGCTGTTTTCAGCGTGGTAGTTGTCTCCCGGTCCATAAAGATTTGTAGGCATGACACTACGATAGTCGGTGCCATATTGGCGATTATAGCTTTCGCAAAGTTTTATTCCGGCAATTTTTGCGATAGCGTAAGGTTCGTTGGTGGATTCCAGCACTCCCGTCAGCAAAGCGTTTTCGCTCATGGGCTGTGGAGCCAGTTTCGGGTAGATACAGCTTGAGCCGAGAAAGAGCAGTTTTTGGACACCTGCACGCCAGGCTTCATGAATGATGTTGCATTCCATCATCAGGTTCTGATAGATAAACTCTGCTGGATAGGTGTTGTTTGCGTGTATACCACCAACTTTTGCGGCGGCAAGGTAGATTTGATCGGGCTGCTCTTTTTCAAAAAATGAACGAACGTCTGACTGATTTGTCAGGTCAAGCTCCTGATGCGTCCTGAGAATAAAGTTCTGAGGAATGGGTGTTGCGCTATGAGTGTTGAGAAAATGGCGCAAAATAGCTGATCCTGCCATTCCCCGATGACCTGCGATGAAGATTTTTTGCTGTTTGTGAACTGTTTCTGACATTTTCAGGAAAAGTTGAAGCGATTTTGGATTCCGGATTGAATTAGAGAGGATTTTTGTTCGCTGATTGTTCTAATTTAGAAGAAACGATTTTTAAACCACGAAAAAGCACGAAAAAAAGCGGTTTGTCCACGAATTACACGAAATTGTGTAGGGGCGATCCCTTGTTGTTGCCCTGCATGAGCCATATTCTTCTTTGTCCTTGCTGTCCCTGAAGTCCTTGTAGTCTCTTTGTTCTAAAAAGAGAGAGCTGATTGCTGTAAAAAAGAGATCACTCCTTTCAGTTCGGGATGACATCCGGGTGTGTTCGGAATGACATTCAGTACCTGTCTGATATCATAACTTCTTCCACCGTGTACCCATATAGAGTGCAATAATTCTGGCGGCAACCCGCAGTACTTCCGAATCTCCAAGAATGGTGAGAAGCTGGCCGGTCATTTTACCGGGGTTATTTCGCATCCACTCGTTGCGGTAGAGTACGCTCATGAGTTTGTCCATCGAAATTGCGCAGGCACACTCGATAAGCTTGTCAAGACGCACCTCCGGACCTCCAACAGAAGGTGTGCGACGACCTTCGTGCCTGGTCATGGAAAGTACCCGGTTGCCATCACGCTCATCGAGGCTATAGTCAATGCATCGCTCCTTTGAGTGCCGGAGCCTGAGCAGAAGGGGTTTCGGCAATCTTTTTGTGGAAGAGGGGGCCGGCATCGCAAGCTCGCCGCCGGTATGATCGAGAAACTGTAGCAGAGCATTGTATAAAACAGTTCCGATCTCTGCATTGGAGAGATTTTTGTTCACACGCAACAGAAAGCAGAACTGAAAGAGGTCTATCATGAAGTTGAGCAGCAGCTCGTTTGTTGTATTGCGCTTCATAACCGACCGGTAGCCATTGAACGCCGCATTGCAGTAAGCAAGCATGGATACAAGCTTGTTGCGATCCATCGTGCGGGTTTCAATAACCGGGCAGTAGTTATTGTAGAGGTCCCAGTCAAATGAGCGGATTTTCCCTTCATTTTTGTACTCCGTAAAAATCCCGGTTCCCGGGTAGGGAGTCATAATCATAAAGAGTGCATGGCGCAGACCGAGCGACTTGGCAAACTCGGGGTAAACCATGGTATCCTGTTCATTTTCGGTGTAGTGACCGATAATGAAATACCCCTCCGCGCCAATACTGTACTGCCTGCAAAGGGCTATAGCTTTGGCAACGTCGTCAAGGGTGTTCTTTTTGTTCATCAGTTCAAGCGTGGCCGCATTCGGGCTCTCAATGCCGAGCCCGACTTTGCTCAATCCTATCTTCTGCAGTTTGCCGAGAATGCGTTCGGCACGAACAATATCCTTTGCCCGGCTCTCCGTCATAATCCGAAAATTGGTCAATCCCCTTTCGATCAATAGATCGCAGATTTTTTCGGCGCGCGGAATGTTGGTAAGGAAATTGGCATCCCAGATCTTGATCAGCTTTTTATTATCAGGATCATGCAGCAGGGCAATCTCCTCAACCACATTTTCGGCACTTCTGCCTCTCCACCCCTTATGCATCTGATCATTGGCGCAGAACGAACATGACCAGGGGCATCCTCTTGAGGTATAGATCGTATCGATAGAGTAGGCATCACCTTTTTCACCGTACCGTTCGGGCCTGAGGCTGCGCAGAGGAAAGCGGATGGCGTTGATATCGGCGATGTTCTCCCTGACACCCGTGTAGACAATCTCTCTCCCCTCCTTGTACCCAATGCCTTTCACATCCCGCGAAGGCCCGTGCAGTACCAGCTCCCTGAAGGTCACCTCACCCTCGCCGATCACAACAGCATCAACACAATCGAGCTTGAGCACCTCATCGGGCAGCGCTGTAGGGTGAAAGCCTCCCATCACCACAAATGCGCCAGCATCTTTTGCTATTCGGGCAAGCCGTTCAGCCTGGTTGAACGCTCCGGTCATCGATGAAATAGCCACAAGATCAATCGGACCATTTTTCATAAGCTCCCGCATGCTGTCGAAAATCCCGTCATTATAATAGTTATCGGGCATAACAAGGGATTCGACATCATCTTTAACCGCTGCTGCCAGATAACAGACACCGATACAGTCAGTAATGAAACGGGGAAAGGGAGTAATGATAGTCTGAGGAGCTTCGACAAGACAGAGATGTTTGAAATATGCCATAATAACTGAAATTTTATCGGTTACTGCTTGAGGCACCTCTACAAATATGCCGCTCCTCCGGAGCTTCGCAGCCCTGTAAATCGGGAGTCACAACATTAAATTGATGGGCATCTCTATTTATTTGTTCCGAAACCCGATGACTGCGTTGGGCGGTGCTCGAAATCCTCATG
>NZ_MPJE01000098.1:0-16595 GCF_001975465.1 Chlorobium sp. KB01 | reverse complement strand
CTGACTGCAGTGCAACTCAAGTTGAAGACTGGCTGAAGGAGCATCACCCGGATTTTCCGGAGGTAACGACTCGAACGATCTACTCATTTGTCCAGTGGATCAGAAAAACCTATGATCTTCCAAAACCGAAAGGAACCCCTCGTGCCTATCATCCGGTCGAGCAACTTCCTTACGGAGAGCAGGCGCAGGTTGATTTCGGTGAGTACTGGATGGTGAGTGCTGATGAAGACAAAGTGAAGGTTCACTTCATGATTATGCTGCTCTCCCGGAGCCGCAGGAAGTTTGTCAGCTTCAGCCAGCAACCGATTACAACCCGTTTTGTGCTTGAGGCTCATGAACAGGCATTTGCCTTTTTTGAGGGCATACCGCACACACTGGTTTATGATCAGGACTCAACCATTGTTTCCGATGAAAACCGGGGCGCCATCCTTTATACGGAGGCGTTCAGGAAGTACCTGTTGCACCGCAGTCTGAAGGTCCATCTCTGTCGGAAAAGCGACCCTGAAAGCAAAGGGAAAATCGAGGCCGGCGTCAAGTATGTGAAGTACAACTTTCTGCCGGGGCGACGCTTCGTCAATCTTGAAGTCCTGAACCAGGAATCGTTGCTCTGGCTTGAACGAACGGCCAATGCCAAAGAACATGCCACAACGCGGCTGATACCTGAGGCAGAATGGCAGGTGGAGAAACAGCATCTTCGTCCTTTTGAACCCTTACCCTATCCGATTTCCGGCCCTGTCGGTAAAGAATGCCATGTACGCAAAGACAACACGATCTCGTATCGAGGGAATTTCTATAGCCTGCCGGTCGGCACCTATGCAGGACCGGGGACACTGGTTGTGCTGGAAGTCAGGCAGAATACCCTTTGTCTCTATGCTCATGACGGCAGGTTGCTGGCCAATCACCCGATTAAGAGCGGCAAAGGTACCGTGGTGATCAACAACCACCACCGACGCGATACCTCCGCCAAACGGCGAGAGTTGCAGGACTCGCTCAAGCCGCTTTTCAGCAATCAGGAACAGGCGGAACTGTTTCTTGAAAGCATCCACAACCGTTATCCCCGATACAGCAGGGACCAGTTCCTGCATGTACGCAATACCATCAGCGGATGCCCGCAGAAGCTGATAGATGATGCCCTCGCACACTGTGTCGATCATCATCTTTTTTCATCCGGTGAGTTCCATGATATCCTGCACCATTACCGAAAGCGGGAAGAAAAACAGAGTCATCCGGCGGTCTTCAACACCATCCGCCCGAAAACACGCCGAAGTGACCTGAACAGGATACTCTCGTTCGTGCCAGACAGCAGTTCCATAACCACCTATGAAACCATTTTCAGCTGTTAACCATGGAAAGAACCATTACCACCATACAGGAACACGCCCGGGAACTCAACCTCACCGGGCTGGCAGGAACCGTCGATCTCCTGCTCGAAGAAGCGCGCAAAAGCGAACCATCCTATAGCGATTTTGCGCTGACCCTGCTCGAAACTGAAATCTCCTGTCGACGGAAAGCTCATCTTGAACGGCGACGGAAAGCCGCCAACCTGCCGTTGCTCCATGACCTTGATCATTACGACTCAGGAGTGCAGAACGGGATCAGCCAAGTCCAGCTCCAGCAGTTACGGCAACTGCTCTGGCTTGATCAGAACTACAACCTGATCCTTATCGGGCCAAGCGGCACAGGCAAAAGCTATCTTGCCGGCGGGCTCTGCCATGAAGCCCTCAAACTCGGTTATCACGCACTGTTCCGGACTATGGATGAACTCATCCAGACCATCAGGTTCAAAGAAGTTACAACGGCGGCTGCAAGGGAGTACAAGCGATTAGTGCATGCGCATCTTCTGGTTATCGACGATATCATGATGTTCCCGCTTGAAAAAAGTGTAGCTGTCGGCCTGTTCCAGCTCATCAACCAGCTTCATGAACAGACATCATTCATCATTACCACCAACAAAAACCCGAAAGAGTGGGCAGAGATGCTCGGCGACGAGGTTCTTGCTACGGCGATGCTTGATCGGCTGCTCTACAAATGCGAAGTCATCAAACTTACCGGTAAAAGCTACCGGCTCGAACACCGTACAACCATCTTCGAACAAAAGCAACCGGCGGAAGGAGGCGCCACACGCAGAAAAAAGCAACTATCGCTTCAAAAAGTCGTAGCAAATCATGCCGAAATGACGTAATTTAAAGCCGCTGCCTGGGTGATTGCTAATTTCCGACTACAAGCGTTCAGGTTAAAAGAGAAGTGCACATATTCCGAATGTTGCATTGCTGTACAAGCGATCCTGCGTGATCTCCCTTTGGCAAAAGGTTCTCTTCGTCGTTGCAGTCCCTGAACTCCTTTTTGTCCGTGTCTTGATTTCAGGGTAAGCGTTGAGCCCGATGTGCCGGAAATAAAAAAAACACAAGGCGCATGGATTACGCCCTGTGTTTTTAATCAAAAACCCGGGAACTCCGGTTTCAGTAAAAAAACCGGATGCGGTTAAGCATAACAACCGCCATCATAAAACAAGCAAAGAGTGCCGATAAATGACCAACTGTCGAAACCGCCCGAACAAAATGATGTGAAGAACCGCCCTGTGATTCAGAACTGCTTTAGAGAGGGGTTACATTTTCAGCCTGGAGGCCTTTTGCGCCCTGTGTGACTTCCATCAAAACTTTCTGGCCTTCAATAAGCGTTTTGCGTCCGGTGCCGTTGATTGCACTGTGATGCACAAAAACGTCTTTTCCACCCTTCTGCTCAATAAAACCGTAACCTTTTTCTTCGTTGAACCATTTGACAGTTCCTTCAACCTGAGTACCCATATCTACCTCTTTTTTATTTTTGCCAGTTAAACTTGGCGTTACAATGAGCGAACCTCTACATGAAGCGCTCAAAAACGAATTTATTTTTCGTGAAAATTAATTTACTCACTTTAAGCTAATTCAAAAAGAAAGTTGTGCAGTTTAACCCACTTTTTTAGAATCAATCAAAAAAAATCCCTGATGCCCTCCTGAAGAGCACCCCCTTGCAATAACACCGAAGAAACCGCTCAATTATACTACAGCCCAGAGCTTTATTCTGCGATCATCACTTCCGCTTGCGATGATTTTTCCATCAGGCGAAATATCTACTGACTGTACTTCAAGCGTATGACCACGATAGGAGTGCAGCTGTTTGCCTGTCGCTACATCCCAGAGGCGGATCGACTCGTCATTTGCCGCACTTGCGACCTTCGTTCCCTCCGGATTGAAACAGACACTGCGCACCGCATCTTCATGTCCTTCAAGTACCTTGAGAATCTCTCCTGTTGCTGCGTCAACAATCTTGACTTTGGCATCACGCCCGCAAAAAGCGATCAATTTATCATCAGGACTGAAAACAACCGCGTGCGAAAGCGTATCATTGGTTCGGTAGTTAGCGATATTTCTTCCGCTCTCCACATCCCAGATTTTAAGTACCGGCTCCTCACCGCAACTGACTATTTTCTTTCCGTCATGGCTGTAGGCAAGCGATTCGATATATGATTTATGACCCCGCCACACGGAGAGCTCATTACCTGTTTCAACATCCCAGAGCCGGATTGTCGTATCTCGGGAACAGCTGGCAAGAACCTTGCTGTCGGGGCTGAATGCCACCATACGGACTGCCGTATCATGACCTTTGCAGACATGGAGACACTTGCCGGTTTCGGCATCCCATATTCTTGCCGTACTGTCCGTACTGCCACTCGCCAGACGTTTTCCGTCGCGACTGTAGTCAATGCACTCGACCCATGTTTCATGGCCTTTCATGGTGAAAAGCGATTTTCCTGACTCTACATCCCACAGCATTACGCTCTCATCGAAGCTTCCACTGACAAGCTTTTTGCCATCCGTGCTGAACCTGACACCCAGAACCCGATCGAGATGACCTTCCATTGTCTTTATGACATTGATGTCCTCTTTAATCGCTGGAAGTTTCAGCTCTACCTCTTTTTTTCCGAATATCTTCGATATGAAACCCATAACACTGCTCTCGTTTGAATTGAAAGACTCTCCCCGGAATAAGGGATTGCCATATTACATTAATCGTGCAATTTACAAAAATTAATCGCCTTCACCGAAATCTTGCACCCCCTCATGAAAAATTGTAGTTCCGCCCCTTCCATCTGGCTCCTCTTCCCGATTGTATGATCCAGAAAGAGTTCCAGGCTATAGCAATAAGGATAAGCTGCGAAAAGAGGTTAAGAAAAACCATGGCTGTTGACTGACCGAAGAGCCTTGCAATGATGACCCGGGAGAGCAGGGCGATAACCATCTGTGTCAGAGGCAGCCAGAACAAGAGCATTGTGAACTTGCCGGCAATCAGTGCGTTTAAGAAAAAGAGATAGGGTGCGATGTAAAATGCCGCCGTCAGCGTCATAAGCAGAAAGAGCCCGGGGGTACTGTAACCGAGCGAGGCATAGAGGTTTTTTGAAAACCCTTCCCAGATATCCCTGAATGAACGGTACATCCTGCAGCTTACCGCATCGAAACCATTGAATGCCACAACCCTGCCTCCAGCTCTCTTCACCTCCCTGCAGAGCCCTATATCTTCTGCCAGAGCCTGCCGGACAGCCGTATGACCGTTGATCCTGTCATAGAACTCCCTGCGGAAAAGAATAAACTGGCCGTTTGCAAAACAAAAAGCGGGATTCCGGCTGGTCCGGACAAGGCGAAGCGGCAGGTAACACAGAAGAATAACATAAACCAGAGGCACAACAAGCTCTTCCCAGAACGAGCCGAGCTCCTGGCGGGGTGTAAGAGAGAGCATATCACCCTTTTCCGAGTTCAATGCTGCAACCGAGCGGCGGAGAGCATCAGGTTCATGCTTTGTATCAGCATCGGTAAAGAGCAGCAGATCACCTTTTGCCTGACGGCTGAGCTGAAGGCATGCCCAGGCCTTGCCATGCCATCCATCCGGAAGCGGCTCACCCTGCAGCACCCTCAGCCGTCCGCCGGACTCATCGAAAAGCGTTTGCAACAGTTGAGGCGTCGCATCAGTTGAACCGTCATCGAGTACCAGAATTTCAAAGGCAGCGTAGTCCTGCATCAACAGGGAGCGCACACAGCGTTCTATATTAAGCGCTTCATTCCTTGCCGGCACAAGAACCGAAACAAGCGGGCCGGTACAAGCGGGATTTGAGGGCATAAGCCGGAGATCGATCAGGTTCCTCAGCAGGATCGCAAAAAAAGCCAGCAGTGACAAGAGCACTGCAATCTGATAGATGAGCATGGGCGTTAAAAAAGGCCGCCCTTGCGGGCAGCCTGAAAGTTCATGATGCGTTCAAAGCCTTTCAATCGATCAGTTTATTGATATTGTACTCAAAAATACCCTCGGCACCGGCTCTTTTCAGCTCAGGAATAAGCTTGCGGACGATTTTATCGGTTACAATAACTTCAAGTGCAACCCACTGCTCTTCAGCAAGGTGAGAGACGGTCGGCTGGCGCAGGGCAGGAATAATGGCGATAATCTTGTCGAGCGCTGATTTCGGGGCATTCATTTTCAGGCCGACCTTGCCCTGTGCATTAATTGCGCCCTGAAGCATGAGAGCCATACTCTCAATCTTTTCGCGCTTCCACGGATCGTTCCATGAGCTCTTGTTGGCAATCAGTTTGGTATTGGATTCAAGAATCGTATCGACAATCCTCAGCTTGTTGGCCCTGAGTGAAGAGCCTGTTTCGGTCACTTCGACAATCGCATCGGCCAGATCGGGAGGCTTGACCTCGGTAGCTCCCCAGCTGAACTCCACGGAGGCCGTAACACCGTTACTTGCAAGATATTTTTTGGTGATATTGACCACTTCAGTAGCGATATGCTTGCCTTCAAGGTCTTTGACCGACTTGATCGGCGAGTTTTCAGGCACAGCAAGCACCCAGCGGACCGGACGCATGGAGGCTTTTGAATAGACCAGATCTGCCACCTCAACAACATCGGCATCCGTTTCAATGATCCAATCCCTGCCGGTAAGCCCTACATCAAAGGCGCCGAGTTCGACATAGTGGGCCATCTCCTGCGCCCTTATGAGAATAGCTTCCAGCTCATCGTCATCTATAGAGGGAAAATAGGATCGGCTTTGGACAGAAAAATGAAACCCTGCATG
Source organism: Chlorobium sp. KB01 (assembly GCF_001975465.1). Lineage (NCBI taxonomy): Bacteria > Pseudomonadati > Chlorobiota > Chlorobiia > Chlorobiales > Chlorobiaceae > Chlorobium > Chlorobium sp. KB01. The sequence goes on along the minus strand of NZ_MPJE01000098.1, from coordinate 10,492 downwards.
TGCAAAAAGATCGATTGTCGAATCCTGGAGACTTCCCTTCGGCAAACCAAGCTTGAGCACCTTGTTTGTATTACTCATGGTAGATACTGTCTATGATATTAACTGTTAATGTTCTGTAACTCTTTAAGATGAAACACACCATCCCTGAAAACTCCATAGGGAGTGCCGCCCTCAATCCACGATCCGAGATTGACATAGGTTTTCCGGCCTCCGGCAAGCTCCGTAATCCCCTTTACATGGTTGTGACCGCATAAAAAGTAGTCAAACTCTTTTTCTTTTGCCAGCAGTTCGGCAAAGTTCAGTAACCGGGCATTTTCAAAAACACGGTTATCAGGCTTATGCTTCCGGCTGAGCTGTGAGAGCCTTTTCATCAGACCGATTGCCAGATCGGGCTGAAAACCGGAAAGCAGCGCAAGATTAAAGCGGTTCCTGACAACACGGGCAAAGAGTTTGTAACCGATATCCCCTTTTCCCAGTCCGTCACCATGGGCTATAACAAATCTGCTCCCGTCAATCTGAAGCTCATGCATACCATAGAGTGTCCGGATGCCGAGCTCATCATCAAAGTACCGCCCGAGAAAAAAGTCGTGATTGCCGGCAACATAAATGACCTCTATCTGGCTGCGAACAAGATCAGACAATAAACAAAATAATCTGGTAAATCCCTTTGGAATGACATGGCGGAACTCCAGCCAGTAATCAAAAATATCGCCAAGCATATAAAGCGAACGACCTTCTGCCTTGATGATGGCAAAAAGTCGTTCGAGGTTGTCAAGCTTGAGCTGCTCGGTTTTTTCATCCTGCAGCCCGGCATGAAAGTCGCTGATAAAATAGCTCGCCGGTCCTGTCGTCATGCGTTCATCCTGCTTTTACAAAAAACGGGCAGCAGCAATAACTGCAACCGGAATAGTCAGGTTGTCGACCTCTTTGGGACTGACACCTTCAACAATCGTTGCAATAACCGCAATCAGTATAATTTTGTCCGTTGCTATCGATCCGGGCACGATAAGCTGCACAAAGAAAAGGCCTGCGGCAATACTTCCTACAAGAAAAGCAAGACTCCCTTCAACACTTTTATCACTGAGTACCCGGTATTTCAACCTGCCGAAGCGGGTACCGATAATCGGAGCGAGACCATCTCCCCAACCGAGAACAGCCATGGCAAGAACCCCTGCCGGCTGTTTGTAGTAAACCGTTCCGCAGATCATGGCAACCACCACAAAATAGAGCGTACCCTTGAGCAGCTCGCGCTTGTCACCGGTTCGTGTCATGGTTTTTACCGCCTGGTCATCATCGGCAGCAAAGAGCCCTTTCTGGATCAAAAGCAGGGTCCAGACAGCAAATACGGTAATATTCAGATAGTGTGACCAGTCCGTGTCAATAAAAAGGGGAAGAAACACAATAACTGATCCGGCACAGATGTGGGTGATTTTGCGGCTGATATCGCGTGGAAGCGAGTGGTTGGTTACGAAATAGTCCATCAGCGGCGGAACACTGAATACATAGACAAAGGTCATCAGGGTAACCAGCGCATTGTGCCATACCACCGGCAGCGAAAAAAAAGTAGACTGAAGAGTATCCATAGCACTATTATTTTTAACGATTACTATTGAAAACAGACAGCCCGATCATCACTGAACAGTATCCACCACGCTTTGTAAAAAAACAATCCAACCTTACAGATATTTCATACCGACCATACCGGCAATAAGAAGATTATTGATTAAAAACAGAATGTTGTTTGCCACCTGAAAGCGGAGAAACGCATTGTGCTCCTGAACATCACTCTTGCCGATTGCATTGCCGAAACCGTCATCAACAGCCCCCTGCAGGAATGAGATTCCTCCTTTTGGATCACGCAGAAGCTGCACCTGAAGATAGAGATTGAGCACAAGACCGATAAGAACAAAAACCGTAGGAATCATAAACCCCTCTGAAAAAGAGAAGTAGGCAAGCACAGCGAAAACAAGATCAATAATGATAAAGGAGACCAGAAAGGTTTTTCTTGCGCCGATCATGACTGTCAGCGATTTGAGACCGCCATCCTTGTCCCCTTCCGCCGACTTGAAGTCGTTGAGAATAATCAATGCGACTGCCATAAAAAAGTTCAGGCTGGCGAGCAGGACAGCTTCAGGACGGATATCACCGAAGAGGGCGTTTGCCGATAAAAAAGAGACAAAGCCATAGGAAAAACCGACGGCGGGTGCTGAGGTAAGAATATTTTTTTTCAGCTTAAGCGGAGGCGCTGAATAGATATAGGCTACAAAAAGTGCCGATAAAATTGACGCGATAATCACGATACCACGAACCCCGCCAATATGCAGACCGAGGAACAAGCCAAGACCGATGGCTGAAAGAAGAGCAATGATGCTGTTCCACAACCCCTCTTTTTCACTTAAACGGCCAGAGGGAATCGGGCGCGTTGGCTCATTGACCCTGTCAAGCTCAAGATCAAAACAGTCGTTGACCGACTGACTGAAACCGGTACCAAGAGGACCGAACATGAGAAAGATGGCAAAAAGGAGAAGATAGTCGTGAAGAGTCGGCTTCATGGCTCCTGAAGCCATAACACCTGCAGCAAGACAGGGAAATACACTGATCCAGGTAACAGGATCAAGGAGCTCAAGGTGTGCTCTAACTTTATCGGTAAAACCGAGTCTTGCGGGATCTGACATACTGTACTTCTCTCCGGAGCCCCGACGGGGGACTGTTAAATGATTGAGATCAAAGGGACAATTTACAAATACGGCTCAAGATAAAAAAGCCCTAATCCTGCAAGGGTTGGAAGCTAGCCCCGACAGAAAAGAAAAGGACCCACAGATCCTGTAATTTCCTTCTACAGGGCAACCACAAGGGATTGCCCCTACCTAACACCTGGGGCTGTCAGTCGGGAGTCCCGGTCATGGTCGCTGATGTGGCCGACGTGATCAGCACGCTGACAAGATCACCCGGCTGATAGCCTTTTCGATCAAAAACAACCGCCCGGTTTGTATCCGTCCGGCCCATAAGCTGCGTCGCAGAGCGCCGGCTTTCAGATTCGGCAAGCACTTCGACCACCGAACCGATTGATTGCTGAAGCAGTTCTCCGGAAATATCGTTCTGCAGATCAATGATCTCCTGCAACCTCCGCTTTTTGACCGCTTCGGGAACATCGTCCTCCAAAGTGCGGGCGGCGAGGGTGCCGGGCCGTGTGGAGTAGAAAAACATATAGGCCGCATCAAACCGTATATCTGAAAGCAGTTTGAGTGTCAACTGGTGATCGGCCTCATCTTCACCGCAGAAGCCTGCAATGAGATCCGTTGAGAGGGATACATCGGGAATGACCGAACGGATAAGGGCTATTTTTTCGCGGTACTGTTCTATGGTGTGCCCCCGGTTCATAAGACCCAGAACCCTTGACGAACCGGACTGAACCGGCAGATGGATGTGATTGCATATGTTCGGTCGCCGGGCTATGGTGCGAACCAGCGATTCGGAGATATCTTTTGGATGGGAGGTGGTAAAGCGAATCCTGAGCTCAGGCGTCAGGCGACTGACGGCCTCAAGTAATCCCGCAAAATCCATATCCCTGTCAGGGGCAGAGTAGGAGTTGACATTCTGCCCGAGCAGCGTGATCTCCCGGTATCCTGAAGCAGCAACCTTGCGCACCTCATCGAGAACCGAACTCATGGTGTGACTGCGTTCACGGCCACGGGTAAAAGGTACAACGCAGTAAGCACACATGTTATTGCATCCCCGCATAACCGGAACAAAGGCCGTAATCAACCCCTGCCTGCGCGGATCAATACCCTCATAGGTCTCAGCCGGGTTGAACTCCAGCGATGAAGCTCTCTTTCCCGATCGAGCCTGACTGATAAGCAGGGGTAGTGAACGATAGGTATCCGGACCGGCAAGAAAATCAATCGCCGGAGACATTGAAAACATCTCCTCACGCTGATACTGGGGAATACAGCCGGCAACACCGAGAATCAGATCCTTCTGTTTTCGTTTCATTCCAAGGAGATGCTGGAGGTAGTGCTCAATGCGCTCGACCGCATTTTCGCGAACCGCACAGGTATTGAGCAGTATAATCCCCGCCTCACCCTCGCTCTCTGCCGGAACATAGCCATCCTCTACCAGCAGCGCTGCCATAATAGCTGAGTCAGCCTGATTCATTTGACACCCGAAAGTGTGAATATAGAAACGGTTACTCCGCTCAGTGCTCATGATTCGTATTTCTCATTGATAAAATGTTCTGTCAGAACAACAATAGGCCCTTCGCGCCATCCGGAAAAGGCCCTCAGCTGTTTGATGCAAGCCGTCCGGCCACAAAAACAGACAAGAGTCCGGTAAGGGCGAGCTGAACAAGGGGCAGCAAACCGACCCCGAACATCACAGGCATTGCCGTTCGGTAGTGCCAGAGATGCAGCACATTGATACTGATATACTCAATAGTGAATGCCGCAGCAAGAGCGGAAAGAAAAAAAATGGCGTTGTTGCGCCAAATGCACTGCCAGCTCCATCGACGGGCAATAAGAGCGGTAAACAGATAGAGTGCGACGATGCCGAGTGTATCCATCAACGCCATAAAGAGCATCATCGGAACATACTCGCCTGCCGGCATTCCGGGGTGTGCCTCAAACAGCAGTCCGTGCAGGGACTCCCAGCAGAAATTGAGAAGAAATGCTGTTAACGGGAGGGCTGCGGAAAATGAGAGCGTTTTTCTCCATCGTTGCGTCATGACTTCTCTGTTCCGGTATCAGCATGGAATGGCCTGGCAATACAAGCGAAGAGAGGCAAAAACAGGAGATGGCACTTTGCTTCCCTGTTTTTACCTCTTGTTCTCCAGCTCAATCTTTACGGATGATACGCTCCTTTCATTCAGACACCAAAATGGATATGCTTGAACTTTTCAAGCAGCAGTTCAGCTTCATCCTTGCATTGGCCGCATACCGTTCCAAGTTTGGTGTGTTCCTGCAGCTCCAGATAGGTACGGGCACCTTCAAGCACAGCATCCTCAATATCGTGATCGGTAACATTCATGCACTGGCATATCACCTTAACATCCGCCTTCTTGACCTTGTCGGTCATGCCGTTACGGGTATAGTAGTCGTTGATGGCTGCCCGCAGAGCCTTGTCACCAAGCACCGAGCAGTGAATCTTGTTATCCGGAAGACCGCCAAGCTCCAGGGCAACCTCTTTCGGGGAGATATTGAATGCCTGGTCAAGCGTCCGACCCTTGACCATCTCGGAAAGAACCGAAGTGCTGGCAATTGCACTTGCACAACCGTATGTTTTCCACTGACAGTCGGTGATCACATCTTTTTCGCGGTCTACCTTTATGACCACCATCATCTGATCCCCGCACTGCAGGTTGCCTTCCATACCTACACCATCGAAATCATCGGTATTCTCACCCTGCAAAATATTCTTAGGGTTCATGAAATGTTCCTTCAGCGTATCGCTATATGCCCACTCACCTGCTTGCAGCATGCACTCCTCCTTTTATATATGCCGTTGACATGTTTCTTATTTTGTTAATTGTTCCTGGTAATACGTCAAGAAGATAATCCACCTCCTGCATCGTACTCTCCCGTCCCATACTGAACCGTATTGAGCCGTGCGCACGCTCGGCATCCACACCGGTAGCAAGAAGAACATGGGAAGGGTCAAGAGAACCCGATGCGCAGGCTGATCCTGTTGAGACGGCTATGCCTTCCAGATCCAGATAGAGCAGAACTGCTTCGCCCTCCACGCCTTCAAAAGAGACATTAAGCGTTCCTGCAAGAGAGTCTGTCGGGTGACCATTGATAGAGATATCGTCAATACGCGCTTCTATCCCCTCTTTCAGGGCTGTTTTAAGCTGAACCATCCGATTGTGCTCCTCCGTCATTTCAAGCGCTCTCATCTCTACAGCACGGCCGAGGCCGAGAATGCCGAGGGTATTTTCTGTTCCGGCCCTCCGGCCCCTCTCCTGATGACCGCCCCGGATCAGCGGGCAGTAGGAGACTCCTTTTTTCACAAAAAGAGCACCGACACCTTTAGGCCCATATATCTTGTGACCTGAAATAGTCAGAAAATCCACTCCGAGCCTGCGGACATCAACTGGCACTTTCCCTACTGCCTGAACGGCATCAGTATGCATATAGGCACCGCTTGCATGAACCATTTTGGTAATCGCTTCAATATCCTGCAGGGTGCCGATCTCATTGTTTGCCATCATAACCGAAACCAGACCGACATCATCACCAAGCATACCCTGGAGCTGATCGAGATCGATTTTGCCGTAACGGTCAACATCAAGATATTTGACATGTGCCCCGCGGTGTGCAAGACATTCAGCCGTTTCAAGCACACAGGGGTGTTCGATTCTCGTGGTAATAATCGTACTGCGCATCCCGCAACCGCCTACACACTGATTCGTCGCACAGACAAAGAGTGAAAGCACGGTATTGTTTGCCTCGGACCCGCTGCCGACAAAAATAATCTCCTCATCGTGCGCCCCGATAAATTCAGCCACTTTCCTGCGTGACGCCTCAACATTTGCCCGTGCTTCACGTCCGTATGTGTGCATGCTCGAAGGATTACCGAACATCTCCATGGCCGCAATCATCTCTTTTTTCACCTCCGGATGCAGCGGAGTTGTGGCATTGTGATCAAAATAAACCTTCATGTCTGCCATAATACTTCAATATTCGTGGTTACGGCCTTGGCCGTGGTTGATTGATGCTAATAATAGCCAATATACGCTCTTTATCACAACAAGGAGTGCAACCGGCACAGGCGAAAAGTCCCATCATGAAAAGCAGAACACCGAACGGCATAGATAACAAACACAGGATCACACCACCGCCCGCCATCCATTACATTATACCCCTGAGCGCTGCATCCTGCATTACTATTTTATGCCCAGTCATGAATATGCATTAAGAAATGGTAAAACGGTACTATTAATTCCATTAATTAGACTCTTTTTATCTTATTTCAAAAAAAAGCAGGAACAACTGGCGGGAGAAAAAACAGGAAGAGTGGAAATGGCAGGGGTTTTTGTCCACAATAAAAGGACCAAAAGGAGTTAAGGCAGAGGTGAACAGGAGGTATAGGACAAATGGGACTGATAAAAGAAAAAAGAGGCGATGAACAAGATTCAATTTTCCCCTTCCACTTCAGTCCACTACTCTCCACCATATACATTGACCACTAACGTCCAAATTCTTCAGTGCTCATTGACTGTCTACCGGGAAACAGCGGGTTCCTCGGCAGCAGGGGCTTCCCGACGGACGGGAGGCTGCGGAGGAGCCGGACGTTCCGAAGATGCAGGCGTAGCCGGCGAAGTCTGGATTTCCGGAGGAGAAGGGCGTTCGCGATCCACAGCGGGGTTTGATGTATCGTCACTTTTGATTGCAAGAGAATCAACGATCTGCTCGGCAACCGCAACGGTATCCTCCACCGCTGGCGATGGCATAGCAACCGGAGTCGGAGCCGGAGTTACGGACAACTGGAAATTACCGGAAAAATAAAGAGCGGCAAGAACAGCCACTGCAATGAGAACAATCAATACCGTGAGCGTTTTCCATGAAACCAATGATTTCTGAATCCGGACTTCCGAAGGATATTCGGCAGTGATTCTGCTCTGTTTCTGATTCTCTGCTGAAGCACCTTCATCCGTCGCAGCTCGAGTAGTTGCTCCGGAGACCTGCAGATCTTTCCGGCACTGCTCAAGTATCTCATCATTGCCGACACCTAAAAACCTGGCATAGGACTTGATATAGGCAAAAATATAGGCTCTGGAGAGGAAAGTGAAATCCCCCTCCTCTATATTTTCGAGATAGCTCTTCTGAATGGTGATCTGTCGGCTGATATCCTCAAGGGGGAGATTACTCTCCATTCTGGCTCTCTTCAGCTCCCTTGCCATAAGCTCCAGCGCACTACTGCTTGATACCTTGTCCGTCATAGAGATGAGTCCGGATTACGAGTAACATAAGAATAAGTACAAACAATAATATTTGTAAATTTAAAAAAAACCTGAACGCCTTTCAATAAACAAAGAGTATTTATTCCCTTTATAAAAATTGTTTTACCTGTTTTTATCCACAAAGTATATATCGCAATCCATAAGAAGCATTAACAAAAGCTTAAAAAAACACTATAGAGAGCATATAACAATCCCTTTGGGTTAATCATCACCGTATAAAGAAACATATCGCCATATTTCACGACCTCCTGCAGATGTTTCAGCAATAGAAACCATTGCTTCAGAAGCAGATAGGGTACCCTGCATTGCAAGGGCTATCTGTTGGCGAAGTGCATCAAGCTCTGAATTACGGTACTCTTTCCAGAGCAGAAAAATCCTGTCCCGGGGGGCAAAAAGTTTATGTATCCTTGCTCCTGAAACATTATCAACAGGATAAAAATATATTTTTGAAGCCCCGATCTCCGGCTTCAACGGCTGCGATAACAGAGAAAACTCTGTTATGGATTGCAAATATGAATACCTTTTTTCATCCTTGGAATGATTCCCTTCTGCCAAAATATGGAATGGAAATAGATCCGCGGAAATGATAACCAGATGCCGATAACCCTCAATTGAACCCTCGAGAGATTCACTGAACGCTTTTCTAAACCACTCCTTTTCGACTGTCTGGTGTATATTTCCATGAGCCAATTCACGCCTGAACGTACGTATGGATGAATCTGCGGTATGCAGAGAATCAAAGCTGCTGCTTATGGCAATCTGCAGCTGTCGCTTTCCGATAAGCATAACTCCGCATAGTGAGTCGGAAATCAAAGGCTTTATGATCGCCTGATCATCCTTCAGCCTGCCCTGAACAGATTGAAGCGCTTCAGGGGAAAACCGCATGATTTCAGCCGCACGCGGATTTATACTGCGCACCCTCGAAACGAGCTCCAGCAACCGGCCTCTTTTTATATTAATTGCCTGGTCGGCAGCTCTGTTTTTTTCATAGCCTTCAGCACGAAAAAAAATATCGGCTTTGCGCTGCAGCAATCCTGAAATCTCATGTTGTAACCGGCATATCTCGGCATTCAGTAGCGCATGCTCTTTCCCCGGCAGTAAACTTCGCCGATCCTGCTGTATTGATCGCTGAAGTGCAAGAAAACCGGTCTGTTCGGAAGCATCAAAGAGCTCAAAAATCCTTGATTTTTCAAGCAGAAGTCCGACAAGCCGCTTCCCGGCATTTTTTTCAAGCTGAAGAGAGGCCTCTCCCGTCCAGGGGGGGGCACTGTTACGGCTGACAGAAAAACCCTGCTGCAGGGATGAGACTCTCTCTGCATCATCAATCCCGTCGCTTTCAGCCAGCATAAAGAGCGCTGCTGAGCGGGCATAGGGCAAGTTTTGCAGTCGAAAATATTCGGCAGCCTCACGAAAAGAGTCGGGTTTGCGCACAATAACCGCGTTGGATTCAAAGCGGAGAATCTGCACGAGCAGCTGATTTTTGGACTCTTCGGCAAGCGTAAGCGCCCTGAAGAGGAGGTAGCTGGCATTACGCTTATGGTTCGGAAGGAGCTGCAAACTTTTTGATGCTGTACGGAGTGCCTGAATCCTTTCAATCAAGGCCTCCTGCATGCCAAATACCCGTCCGGACTCCGCAGCAATCTTTCCGGCAATGGCATCAGCACTCTCGATATTGAGCTCCGGCTCGGCAACCTTGCACTGAAGCTGCCCGGCCAATGCCGTTATCCGAATGACCGGGTCACGCTCCATACCGGTAAACTCACTATAGATCTCCGCCGCCTTTCGGTACTCACCAATCTCCCGGTAGAGCGATGCCAGCTCGAAACGGATTTGCGGTGCGGGTGAAGAGACTTTTTCAAGTGACGCAGCTGCCGCCCGAAAGCTTCCAAGCTCCCGAAGCCAGGCCGCCTTCTCTACAAGCATTGCGTTACGAAGTGAATCGGAGAGCACTCCTTCAGGAAGTTTCTCAAGACGCAGTGTTGTTCTCAGTGCGTCATAGTAGGAACCGGTCACTCCCTCAAGCGCTCTCTTCTCTTGCAATGCAGCAACAACTTTCGGCGAGGTAATGTTCAGACTGTCAAGAGCGATCCCTTTATTGTAACAGTCGATCGCTTTGAGATACTCCCCCTTGTTTTTATATGCCGATGCCTGCTCGTATAATTTGGTCGAGTTTTCCTCTGCACTGTTGCCCGAACTGCATGAGAGAGAAAAAAAAGAAAACCCGAGAAGAAGAAGTCCCGAGAAGATCGGCAAGAGGCGAATATGCATACCACGGAGCCTCCGGCTCGCGTAAAAAAAACCAAAGTAGTTGTGTAACCGGTAACGCATTTTGAAATCTGACTATAATAATTGCTCTCCTGTATTGTTACTCCACTCTGACGTAACACCGTAACGGTGTTGAACCGTTCCATGCAATGACAAATCAACCGGAACGGGTGAAATACAGAAATGCTTATTTTACTGCAATGGAGGAAAAAATAGGCTCTTCGCTGTGTGAAGTGGGTAGTAATATAAAAAGCGTATATTACTACAGCACTG
>NZ_MPJE01000097.1:0-14169 GCF_001975465.1 Chlorobium sp. KB01 | reverse complement strand
GGAATGAAGAGAAGAATCAACAACTGAAGGCAGAAAGAGGAATTTCTTTCGAAAGAATAGTTGTTGCAGTCGAGGAAGGTCATCTCCTTGATGTTGTTGATCACCCGAATATTGAGAAATATATAAACCAGAAAATTTTCATTGTCGACATTGAAGGTTACGCAATATGTGTTCCATTTGTTCAAGAGGCAAATGGGGATTTTTTCTTGAAAACTCTTTTTCCAAGCAGGAAGTACACAATGCAATTCAATTTGGAGAAAAAGAAATGAACAAGATTGAGGAAGCAGAACTTATCAAGTCGGTAGAAGCCGGTGAATGGACTTCCGTTGCAGATCTTGCCTCTATGAAAGAGAGGCTTGCGAAAGCTGCGGCGGAAACGGCTCTCAAAGACTATCGAATTAATGTAAGAATCTCAAAACGCGATGTGGAAGCCCTCAAGACCAAAGCACTTGAAGAAGGTATTCCCTACCAGACGCTTGTTACGAGTATCCTGCACAAGTATGTTACGGGAAGAATCATTGAAAAAAAAGAGAAGACATCCGCCTGACATCAAAATCAAACTGATTCGCTTCGCTCTTGTCTAATACTGGCGTTAAGGCTGCACAACACCTCAATGTTTCTCTTCAACCGCCAATGAAGCCACTGGGGGCTGGTAATGGATCCGAAAGGACGAAAGGAATCCGGGACGTCTTTGAGCAACGATAATAACGCCGCAACCCTCTTCCTTTCATTAGCCCGATAAGCAATCCTGCAATTTGAGGCGGAAATAGAGGTATGGAACGGGTTGGGGACGCTCTCGACAAACTCTACTTCCGCTCGCAGATCAGTTTTCCATTCCTGTTTGGTTACCAGGCAAGTCAGGGCAAAGAATCGGTGAAAGGGATATTGGTTGATCATGAACCGACAATCATGGCTCCACGTTCACTCTTTTTGTTTTTACCGGTAATATCGATAGCTTTCCAGAGCTTGTTTGACCCGGTTTTTCAATGGTTGGGCATATCAGCGATACACTCCAACGTAAAGAGAGCCTGCCAACAATTTCGATGTTTTATGGGATTCTCATTCGGATGTTTTTTCGTGATACCGATAAACATTATGTGCCGCATGTACATGCCGAATATCAGGGAAAAGTAGCTGTATACTCAATTCTTGACGGAGCACTTCTTGCAGGAGGTGTGCCACCGAACAAACACAAGCTGGTTGTTGCATGGATCGAGATTCATCAGGAAGATTTGCTTGCTGACTGGAATTTGGCTGTAAACGGCAAGAAACCATTTCCAATAAAAGGACTTGACCAATGAAAATTGCAGAAATTCATCCCCAACTTGATTGGGTGCTCTCCATCGTCGCTGAAGACGGTCGTGTTGGTCGTTTTGATGTTACACCTTACCTTGAGTATGAGGCGTTTGAAGAGCTTCGAAACCCTGATGAATTCATGAAGGTTGCCAATGGCGGATATTTTGTCGAATGGGAGTGTGGTGCTGATTTGTCAGCAGACACCATTGAAGCACGATGGCAGGTTGTTGGTAAAGCCACCTCGCAGGCAACTGCCTGACTCCCTCTGCTTTGTTCAATCGCAACCCAGTTATCAAGCTTTGAAAGAAGGATTACCATTCGATACTTCCACTGGCAGCATTCACCGGCAGAATTTAAGTTTCAGTAAAGGATTTCCCATAAGATAGTGGTCTCATAGACGGGGGCTTGTTCCCGATGCGGCCTGTTTTCAGAGCTTTTCGTGCAACAAATGAAATCATCCAATGGGCGCAATCCCGATGTTCTCGCCTATTTTCAGGAACTCGCAGAAACCTCACCTCTCAGGACGAATGACGACAAGTCTATGATAGCGATGAAGTACCGACACCTGGATAAAGTTTCGGGTAGTAGTATTCTTTCCAGTTTTTTGCAGGCACGTCCTCTTTCTCCGGGTATGGTTTCGTCGGACCTTATCTTCCCGTTTGGTTGTAATATGAGCCAGAAAATGGCAGTACAAAGAGCAATTCAGCATCCCGTCTCCCTGGTTCAGGGGCCGCCTGGCACCGGCAAGACCCAAACCATTCTGAACTTGATAAACATCAGGAGGGATCCGGAACGTTGTTCCGTAAGTAAAATAACTCTGCGATTATATTTGTCAAAAGCCCCAGTTCGCTGTGTGAGCCGAGGCGAACCAGTTCAAGGCAGTTGTCGTCGGTTTGGCGGTAGATCAAAATAAGGTCAGGCTTGACATGGCAATCCCGGCAATCGTTCAATGTGCCGATCAAGGGATGATCGACTGTGTTAGGAGGTAATGGTTTGTCCTCAATGAGAAGCTTGATCATCTGCGACAAAAGCGAATCGAGCTTTTTGCCGTGTTTTCCCGATTGCTCACGGCGATAATCGCGCTTGAATCGACTGGTGTATTTAATTGTCCTCATTCAATTCCGTGAACAGACCTTTTACAGTACGGGCGGTTTTCACTTCACCCCGTCGTGCAGCTTTAATCGCTTCAATCGTTTCCGAGTTCGGAATGAGCAACTCAAAAGGCAAGGCCTTTTCCGCGACCACTCTTTTCAGCATCAGCCTTACAGCATCCGATACCGTCAGTCCAATGCTTGCCAGCACAATCGATGCTTCAGCCTTGGTTTCAGCATCGATCCTTGCCCTTACAACAGAATTTTCCATAATACATTCAGTCCTTTTATTTGTTTGTAGCTACAATGTAGCGCAGATTAAGTGGAAAAACAACCTTTTTTCCAGCCAGGTTTCTGAAGATGCGAGGGGATGACATGTTGGGAGACATGAGCCGACAATCGCCTCCGCTCTTTCTGTCATTTTGTGTTTACTGGAAATATCAATAGCTTTACAGTAATTCAGGAAAAGAGTTACACAAAAAGAAGGTATTTGCTTTTTCTGAATCATACAGATCACTTGAAACAATGTCAGGTTGAATAAACCGTGGTCGAACTGCTACTCCTCCTCGCTGCAGTGTTTGCCATTGGCTTCGCTGCCGGTCATTACTACCGCGTCTATTCGCTGCAGAATCGAGCTGAAGCTAATTTGGCTGGCAGATTGATTGAGAACTTCCCCGCGCCGAGCTATCACCTCATGAACAATGTGACACTGAGGCGCAACAATGGGACAACCCAGGTCGATCACATTCTCATCGCACGTTCTGGCGTTTACGTGATCGAGACGAAGAACTACAAGGGCTGGATATTTGCGAACCCAAGGCACTCCATGTAGACCCAGGTTCTATTCAAGAGCAAGTTCAGGTTCCTGAATCCTGTTCACCAGAATTTTGGTCATGTTCGTGCGGTTCAATCACTCCTCGACTTCTTACCACCCGAGACGATTTCGTCTGCTGTTGTCTTTACGGGTAAGGCTGAGTTCAAGACTGAGTTACCGGATGGTGTATACTCAACGGCAAGCTTCATCAAGCACATACGAAACCAGACAACGGAAGTGATGTCGGAGAACCGCATGCAATTCTGCATCGGCAGATTGGAGGCCAACCGCTTGGCCTTGACACAACAAACCGATGTGGAACACCGGCAATATGTTCAGCGCAAGCATAGAGGGGTGTAACCCTGCCTCCGACCGGACGCTATGTTCTTGTTCAACAATTTCCGGGACGTCGTTGAATAACGATAGTAACTCCTCACCCCTCTTGCCTTCGTATTCCCGATAACTTCCAATATCTCAATCCGATACCGGCTTTTCAGTGATGAGGGGTTGACGACAAACTCTACATCCTCCCGTCGATCAGCATTCCGTCACTATCCTACCACCCAGCAAGCTTACCAGCGATTTGGGAAGAAGAGCGATGGGAAAAACATAAACCAACTATTTCTTTCCCTTTTTAGATTGTTTGTTTATACTGAAAAAATTTGTAATTATAACGTAAAGTGCTACGGGTCTGTTTTTCTACGGAACAAGCAGCCATGTTGATCAGTGCTTTGTTGGTACAGATGGATCTATTTATTGCTATGCTCCAAGGGGTAAAACATGAGGCTACTTGCAACCGCTGTGCTACTGCTTTTTACGAGCATGGCTAACGCCGAATCGTTCGGTTCCTTCGTCGGCAGGGTTGTGGCATCTTGGAACCCTGATGGAAGAACGATGACTCTCATTAAACCCTTTGCTTATATAGACCCTTCGGGTACACGCTGGGTTGCCCCATCAGGCTCTACAGTTGACGGTGCGTCTATTCCTAAACTCGCATGGTCAATTGTTGGTGGGCCTTTCGAAGGTAAATACAGGGAGGCATCCGTCATACATGATGTGGCATGTGTAGAAAAACGACATCCGTGGGAAAAAGTGCATTACACTTTCTATACTGGAATGCTTGCTTCTGGTGTAGCGAGCGCAAAGGCAAAGATCATGTTCGCAGCAGTCTACCATTTCGGTCCAAGGTGGTCCGAACCGAATGATAGAACTATTTACAAAGGCAAGTCCATCACCGATGAGTTCCCTTGTATCGATCCACCACCGCAAACTCTGAGTCCAGAGGATTTTCGGAAACTGTCGGATGAGATTGAAGCAAGAGAAGGCACGACTGACCCCGTGTCGCTTGAGCTAATTCGAAAATACAGGTGAGATGCAATGACACCGGGGGGAAATTCGGGACATCCTGTAAGCGCCGATGAAAACCGGTAGAAAGTAGAGAATGAAAGAGTTTTATATGAAAGGCATAGCCAGCCATCATGCTCCAGAGTCATGCCTCGATACACAGCAATGGTATGGGGAAGCGTTAACAGGGGAAAGCACAGGCACCCTATTGATCTCCAACCTCCAGATCGCTGTTCCTAAACCCCAATAACTCCATTCGAAACAGTCCGTTATCCTCTATTTCAACGACGAGGGGACAGGATATTATTAATCGTGCCCATCTGAGTTCAAGCACTATATAACGTTCGTGACAAACTCTACTTGCGTCGGCATTTCATTTAAAATCACAATTGGCGGTTTCAAGTGGTTCTCCTTTAAGGTCACAGCCAGTGACCTTAAAGAGCGGAAGAGGGCAGCATAGGAAATATCGCCCCTATGCTTTTACCGAACAGGGCATTGCAATGCTTTCAGCAGTTCTGAGAAGCGACACTGCCGTGAAGGTCAGTAGCCGCTATTCAACGACGAGGGGACATCATAACTAACTCTACTTGCATCAGCAGTTTCACAAGATTTGGCTTTATGTGGGATATGAAAGCCGGATAAAGACCTATACTGTTGATGTCACCGATAGCAAATATTCTATCGGAGCTGACAGGTAATCTGGCAGCACTGCTTTTCATGATTAACTGAAATATCTGTACCTTTAGAGTACTTCATTGGGACGGAGCGGTAATTCATGCCGCAAGTGTTTCACCAAAAAATACATTATCCGATATGAGCACAATCTCTATTGCCGACATTCTTGAACTTCCGGTTCAGGAGCGCATTCGTCTCGTTGAGCTTATCTGGGATAGCGTTGCGGCAGTGCCTGAAGCGCTGGAGATTTCTCCTTCGCTCAAGGCTGAACTTGACATGCGACTTGCGGAATTTGAGGCCAATCCGGAAGCTGGCTACTCCTGGGATCAAGTGAAATCCCATCTTAAAGACGGCTCATGGCGTACCGCCTGAAATTTTCGGCACGAGCGTTACGTGAAACAGGTGAGGCTCAAGAGTGGTACGAATTGCAGAGCCCCGGTCTTGGTAAAGAATTTATTGCCGCGCTGGAGCTACAGCTAAAACGACTTGAGCAAGCACCTTTGCTCTACACTGAGGTCATTCCGAAAGTTCGCCGTGCTCTCCTTCCCCGCTTTCCTTACGGTTTGTTTTATGTGCTGCAGGGTAATGTTGTACATGTATTGGCAGTTTTACATGACGCACGTAACACGACCAGTTGGCCAAAAAAACGCTGACCATCATTATCGATTTTCAAATCAGTTCAACTTCCGCGACTCTGTAACCCCAATAACTTCTCGCCCTTTTCCTCTGATTATCCTGCTAACTCCAATCAATTCAATCTGATGCCTGCTTTTTATCGACGAGGGGTGAGTAGGCCAGAGGAGTTTCACCTTCAGCCTCTTGCAGAACCGGACATGAACCTCTCGGCTCTTGCGGCTCCAGTTATGGGGGAAAGTCGAAGCTGCCAACAATTTCAACTTCCGCAATACGCTTTTTGCCTGAGCTTGAAAATGCCTCCTGCTCTGTAGAGAATTACGCTTTTAATGTGTATTATGGGGATTAACCTTGCAAATCACGGAATGACTATCCATAATTGCGCAGATGATTGCCAGAGATCTACATGAGAAGCTTGTCGACACCCTTCAGCATTTTCCGGCAGTAGCGCTGCTTGGCCCTCGCCAGGTGGGAAAAACCACCCTTGCACTTGAGATCGGCCATTCGCGAAATTCACTTTATCTTGATCTGGAATCAGAACAGGACAGAGCAAAAATGGCGCAGCCCGAGTTTTATCTCTCTGACCATCAGGACAAGCTTGTCATCATTGACGAGGTTCATCGTGCTCCAGGTCTTTTTCCTGTTCTTCGGGGTCTTATTGACCGTAGTCGCCGTGCAGGAAGGAAAAACGGGCAATATCTCCTTCTCGGATCGGCCTCCCTTGATCTGCTAAAACAGTCCGGTGAGACTCTGGCCGGTCGTATTGCTTATCTGGAACTTACCCCGTTTACCGTGTTGGAAACGCCTGAATTTCCTTCCGATGAGTTGTGGGTTCGCGGTGGATTTCCGGATAGTCTGCTTGCCGGTAGCAGCTCGGAAAGCCTTCGTTGGCGGCAGAACTTTATTCGTACCTACCTTGAGCGGGATATTCCCCAGTTTGGGCCGCGCATAGCTGCCGAAACCTTGCGAAGATTCTGGATTATGCTTGCCCATAACCAGGGTGGATTATTGAATTCATCGCAGTTTGCCAGGAATCTTGGTATTGATGTCAAAACAGTTAACAGTTACATCGACCTGCTGGTTGATCTGCTGCTTGTTCGTCGTCTCACTCCATGGCACAGCAACTTTGGCAAGCGTCTGGTCAAGGCTCCGAAAGTTTATGTGCGAGACAGTGGACTTCTTCACGCACTTCTCACCATACCAGACAAGGAAGCGCTTCTGTCTCATCCTGTTGTCGGACAAAGCTGGGAGGGATTTGTAATTGAAAATATCCTTGGATCTGTTTCAGACGATGTTCAGGCCTGTTTTTATCGCACAGCCGGAGGTGGAGAGGTTGACCTGTTGCTCTCCTGGCCGAACGGCAACTTGTGGGCCGTTGAAATAAAACGCAGTGTGACGCCAAAGCTGGAGCGAGGGTTTCACTCGGCCTGTACAGATCTCAATCCTTCTCGCAAGTATGTTGTCTATCCTGGAAGCGAACGATACAGAATGGCATTGGATGCAGAGGCAATTTCATTGATTGATATGGTGCGGGAGCTGCATGCTATCGGTGAATGACTCGGCGAAGGGATGTTGCCGATAAACTCTACTTGCCTCCTCCGATCAGCATCTGACAGCCTGGTTCAGTATCGATCGCTTCATAACAATCCCGTCTTCAGGAACTACTATTCCGGTTTTCAAGTTGTTCCCCTCAGTGATCTTCCTGAAAATCTGAACATCTTATATCCGGAACTCCGGACTTGATGGAGTGAGTGGATGAATGTTGAGACCATCCACAAAGATCCGGATCCCTTTCAGGAACGCTTCAATGCAATGGTGAACGTTACATGGAAACCAGATGGATAACTCCTTGACCGCTCTTCCGGAAAACATTGTTATTTTTGACGGTGTGTGCAATCTGTGCGAATTTTCGGTGAATTTTATTTTTGAGCACGATACCGTCGGGCATTTCTCTTTCACGCCTGCCCAGTCTCCTCCTGGAGCGTCGTTACTCAAGCATTTTGGCATCAATACTTCGCGCCTTGACACCGTCGTTCTTGTCAGGGGTGACCGCGCCTTTACCCGAAGTGCCGCTGCTATTGAAATCGCCTCCAGACTCGATATGCCATGGAATCTGCTCACCCTGTTCCAGGCGGTTCCCGAATTCCTGCGGGATGTGATCTACGATCTGATAGCGCAGAACCGATATCAGCTGTTCGGGAAAAAAGATCAATGCATGTTGCCGTCCGAAGGGTTGCGCAGGCGTTTTCTCGAACAACTGCCGGGATAGCCAGCCATCGCAAGCGACATCGACCTCTTCATTGGAAAAGAATAAAAACCATGTCAGACAACACAGCGGGTCGTTTTTTTGCATATCTGAACTGGCTTCTCAATCCATTCCATGGTTTGGAGACGACGGAAGTCTATGATCTGATTGGTACCACTTCTCTTACCGAGCACAGGCTCTATCTGAATCTTGGTTACTGGCGGGATGTGGATACCATCGATGATGCCAGTGAAGCGCTTGCTCTTCTGGTGGCGAAACGGGGCGGCATGGCTGCAGGTGATATAGTGCTGGATTGCGGGTATGGCTTTGGCGATCAGGATATCCTCTGGGCCAGGACCATGAAACCTGAAAAAATCATCGGGCTGAATATTACAAGGTCTCAGGTGGAACGGGCGCGGATGAATGTTGCCGATGCAGGGCTCGGGAGGACGATAGATTTAAGGGAAGGTTCGGCAACAAAGATGCCGATTGCAAATGAATCCATCGATCTGGTTGTTTCCCTTGAAAGTGCTTTCCACTACAGGAGCCGTGAGGATTTTTTCAAGGAGGCGTATCGGGTGTTACGACCGGGAGGAAGGTTGGTGACAGCGGACATTGTTCCGACAGAAAACTCCGATAATCTTTTCAGGCGGATGGAGCAATGGATTTCATGGAGACTTGTAGCCGGCAAATTCAATATTCCGCAGAAAAACTACTATCTGATTCCGTCCTACACCGGTAAGCTCTTGAGCGCAGGCTTCGTCGGTATCGACATCAAATCAATACGCGACGATGTCTATCAGCCTCTTCATGAGTATCTGGCAAGAGATCACACGTTTGTCAGGAAGCTGCCTCCGGTTGCCATGATTCTCGCAAAATCAGCATTGCAACGCTCTGCAGAGAGTGTCTACGCCGGCCTGGACTATATTCTCTCTTATGCTGAAAAGCCGGAGAAATCCGGGTGACATCCTGAATCGATGAAAACAGAGTGAAGACCATAACTTCCGGGACGTTCAACGGTTTGGGGACTATGACGACAAACTCTACTTGCCTCGGCAGTTCAGCATCATAATCCACCAACCAACGAGTGAATTCAGCGGATGCAAGTGGCTGCGGTGTGGATTAAGGTAGATTCGGTAAAATAATCTAATGCCATAAGGGTATATGGAGAATACAGAGATATGAATAATCACCCGAATAATCCATTGCATGGAGTAACTCTTGAAAAAATACTCTGTGATCTTGTCAATCACTACGGCTGGGATGAGCTCTATAAAATGATAGAAATTCGTTGTTTTTATAATGATCCAAGTATCAAGTCAAGCCTGAAATTCTTGCGAAAAACAACTTGGGCCAGGGTAAAAATTGAAGAAATATATATAGACTTGATTGGTCAAGAAAAGAAAGAAATGTGAAGGTAGGCGTTGCGAATTATTAATGGGGGCATCCCGTAAGCACCGATGAAAACAGGCAAAGAGCAGAGATTGCAAGAGCCTTGCATGAAAGACATAAGCACCAATCACGACCCGAGTTATGCCTCGGTACTCTGACGATTCGGGATTTCGGCAACCACCGAGACGGCAAATTCCGCTCCCCCTTGTGCGCTATATCCATCTCAACCAATTGCGAGTGGGAGTGGTGGAATCGCTTGATTCATGGACATTTTTTGATTTATCTGGAGGGATGTGTTATTCTTACTGGTAATACGTAATACCGGAGAGGAAAATGAAAGTAACTACAAAAGGGCAGGTGACGATACCTGTTACCATACGGGAAAAGTTAGGGATAACCTCTGAAACAGAAGTCGATTTTCTGCAAGAGGGGGATCGCATCGTGATGGTAAAACGAAAAGACGCAATGCCAGCGAGTCGAAAATTTAAAAAGCTTCGGGGGATTGCGACTGTCAAAATGACTACGGGCGAAATCATGGCGCTCACAAGAGATGTATGAACGGTCTGCTTGTTGATTCAAATATCATCCTGGATGTTTTTCTCGATGATCCTGTTTGGGCTGATTGGTCGGAGACCGCTCTTTCTGAATATGCCAGTCATACCCCTTTATTCATCAATCAAATCATCTATTCCGAAATTTCCATCGGGTTTAAAAAGATTGAGGAACTGGAGGTGGCGATTTCGTCAAGCGGATTTCAGATGCTGGAAATTCCAAAGGAAGCCCTTTTTCTTGCGGGTAAAGCGTTTCTCAACTATCGAAAGCATAAAGGTGAAAAGAGGTCTCCTTTGCCGGACTTTTTTATCGGTGCACATGCAGCAGTATCAGGTCTTGAATTAATCACACGAGATAAAAACAGATATCAAACCTATTTTCCGTCAGTCAGAATCATTTCTCCCGAATAATCGATCAGCAGCCATCTTTGTCATGGACTCAGTGACGTTGTTCTGTAATCACAATAACTCCTCGCCATTCTCCCCCCCCGTCATCTCGTTAACCCCAATATCTTCAATCAGATACCCTCTTTTTAACGACGAGGGGACGTTGCCGACAAACTCTACTTGTTTCCGCATTTCGGCCTTTCATCACTATTAAATTGGGGGACAGGAATAACTCACCTTGTCTTTCTGCCAATCCCCCCTCCGCAGGAGCTATGGGAAATCCCGATGCGTTGTGATTGAGGTATTGGCCAGCCATGAACTGACCGCTGCACTTCTCTATTTTCAGTATTGTCGAAAATATCCATACCTTTAAAGAAACCAAATATTCCATATCTGTATTCAGGACGGTAAAATTCTTCCACGAAGCTCCGCTTCGTGGAAGAATCGATTGCATAATGCATTAATACTTCGTAGCTCTGCTGCGAGGATTTTTTATTACTGTTTTTGCCTCTGCTATGTCAACTTCGGCATTTGCCGCTCCTGCCATTCTTGATGTCGGCGTTAGTACAAGCCAGACTAATTGGGTTTTTAACCCGCCGCAGCAGAACCCGGAGGTTAAATTCTGGATGCGGGTTCAGCGACAGGGCAATCTTAGTCGGTTTGGCACGTTCGATTACTATTTCAAGGTTCAGGTGTTTCGGCCGGATGGAACGGAGGTGTGGAATACCACCTATGGCTTCAGTGAAGAGGGGTATTCGGAACAGGTGTTCAGCCTACCGATTCTTTTTTACGAACGGAGTGCCGACCGTGCGCATCCCTCATTTGGCACGTGGCGGATTCGCGTTGCTATGACAGAGAAGGATTCTGGTAACGAGGTGTCGGCTAAAGAGTATCTATTCAACTTTAGTGACGGCAGAAACAGATGAACCAATAAATAACGGTTCGGGGGCATATCCACCCATCCTGCCCCCGAACCATGGTTCGACACTCCCGACGAGCCGCGATATTGGCAACCCCCGAAACAGGATATCCCGGCCCCTCTCTTGACCCCCAAACTCCCCACCATCCGCCGAATGCTCCATACGCATCCCAACTTCTGTCCGCTTCCGGGGCGTTGTTCTGTAACCTCAATAACTCCACACTCCTCTGGAGCTTGAAAAGTCCCGATTTGTCGTGACTGAGGTATTGGTCAAGCATGACTTGACCGTAGTGCCCGACCCTTTTGTGTTTACAGGAAATATTGATAGTTTTACAGTGTTTTATCGATAGCTATAACTGATCCACCTAAACAAACTCAGGCGAATCGGGACCGGCCTCTCCTTCATCATTTTTCCGATTGTCTTCTTCTTTGCCTTTTCGGTTCATCCGGGTTTGCTGCACCCTCGCCTGCTTGGTCCATCGGAGCTTATCCTGAGAGCGCGGGGAGATGGCTTGCTTCAGTTCGCCCATACCCTGGTGACGCTCAATACGACGCTGCTTATTGTCACTGCGCTGCATTTCATGAAGCTGCTTGATCGCAGTTCCGGCGCATGGGCGGGGTTCATTGGAGGAGCACTGGCGATATTGGGTGCGGTGGCGCTGGCAGAGCCTTCTCTTTCTGGTCGGAGTGCTCCTGATCGGAACTCCTGACGGCGTTGAAGTCATCAACCTCGCCGCCGCACTCCTGCTGACCATTGCATTTGTTCCCTATGGCATCCATATCATCCAGAGCGCTTTAAACCCGACACCTGCCGACGAGAATTGACAACTGATTATTCTTGTGCCAGCAGTTCAGTATTCCAGCACTATTCGGTTATCCTGCATCATGCCAGAAAAAAATCCTGGTCATGATGAAACATACCCATCGCCTGGGATATCACCATCTTTGGGTAAGGGAGCTGACGGTCTGAACCGCGTCATTGAAAGTTCACTATGAAAAGTCGCACAAAGATATCAAATTTGATATATTTTTCGCATGAGATACAATGTTGAAGTGATGTCGCCAGCAGTGGATTTCATAAACTCACTTTCTCCGAAACTACGGGCGAAAGCATTGCGGCAATTGAACTGCTCAAAGAGTTTGGCTTCAGGCTTGGTGAGCCTCATTCCAAAACACTCGCAGGCACAGATGGGCTTAAAGAGCTTCGGATAAAGGTCGGCTCCGATATCTGCAGGATATTTTACTTCCATCACAAAAACACCCTCTATGTTGCAACATCAGGCTACATCAAAAAAGAGATGAAAACAGATCATGGCGAAATTGAGAGGGCTCAAAAATTACGTGAGATTTTTGAAAAGGAGATGTTACAATGAAGACAACAAAATTTGAGGATCTGCTTGCAGAGAATCTCAAAGATAAAGAGTTTAAAAAAGAGTATGAAGCTCTCAAAGAGGAGTTCGAAGTTGCCAAAGAGATTATCCGTCTCCGATTAACTGCCGGTATGACTCAGAAAGAGCTTGCAAGGAAAGCTCATACATCGCAGGCTGCAATTTCGCGGTTGGAATCAGGAAATTACAGAAACGTCAGTCTGGCATTTCTTCGCCGCGTCGGAGCAGTACTGGGAGTAAAGCCACATGTTAGTTTTCAGTAGCAGGTTCTGAGTAACTGAGCAGTTTAGTCGCTAACGAGCAGGGCTAATCTGAAATTCTTCCGGTGTCAATTTCCCTGGCTTTTTTTCCAGGGAGTTCCGTTGCTGCCACGGAGTGCGACCGGAAGGAGCAGGATAATAAAGAGGATATCGCGGAGAATCGGGCCGATACCGATCTCCTCTTTCAGTCCGTACCATTCTGAAAGGAACTCAAAGCAGCCGCACTCATGTTCAAGCCCCCGCATGAGACTGTTTGTCATGGCGGCGATGAAGATCGCCATCATGCAGAGCAATAGCGAGGCGCTGACCCGCGAAAAAAGGTCAATGAGAAGCATGATTCCGCAGAGCAGTTCAAAAAGGGCGACAAGGAGCGCAACTGCAGGGATGATGAGTGAGGGCAGAATCTGGTATTCCGCGATGACAAGCTCGAAATAGTTCAGATCAAGGAGCTTTTCCCCACCTGAAAGGATGAATAACATACCGAGTATCAGCCTCAGCGCTGTAATCAGACCTGATGGAAAACAAATCCTTGCCATAGGCACTCTTATCTCTCCTTGTTTATACTCACCCTTCCACCGGGAATCCGGCATTGACCCATTCGACAAGACCGCCAGAAAAAACCCTGACACTCCTGTACCCTTTCTTTATAAGCATTTTGGCAACATGCCGGGCCTTGCCGCAACTGGCATTGGCGCAATAGACAATAACAGGGGAGTTAACGGCCTGTTTATTTCTGAAATCCGGAAACTGCTCGTCAAAGCGGCTGTCCGAAAGAGAGAGGGCCCCCTTGATGTGCAATTTGTAATAGGCATACTCGGAACGAGCATCGACAAAACATGCCGAATGGGTGTCAAAAATCGCTTTGGCGGCCGAGAGCGTGAGTTCGCCGCTCTCTTCTTTCGCAAGCGCTGACGGTGCTGCTGCATGGAGAGGTGACAGGGCAGGCGAAACGCCTGAAATCAACAGAGCTGCTGCGATCAGCGCTATCCGTAACGGTTTTTCAGACATAGAGTTAAAGGTATGGTTGAATATGGAGCATATACTGCAACCCGGTCTGCCAATATAAAAATTCCGATTGTAACCTTTTCCGGTATGATGAACGAACAGCCATGTATCCTCAATAATTCATGACGCCCAAAATTGGGGGTATTGCATTCCAAAAATAAGTTTGGCG
>NZ_MPJE01000096.1:0-4236 GCF_001975465.1 Chlorobium sp. KB01 | reverse complement strand
TGTATTGTTTGGTTAGTTAATTGTTATAATGATAAATAATGCTATATTGCAGTAACTCATTGTTAATAATGCAATTATGGCACGAAGGAATAAAGTCTATCAGTTAAAGCCAGAGGATCGTCAGGAACTTGAATCATTGCTGAGATCCCATAAAACTTCCCAAAATATTGTTTTGCGTGCCAGAATTCTGAACCTGTGTGATGCCGGTCAACCAGCACATACTGTCGCCTCCGAACTCGGCACGTCTACCAACACCGTCTATAAATGGCTGACCCGGTATCAAGCATCCGGGCTGAAAGGAATTCATGATTTACCTCGCTCTGGACAGCCAAGGAAGCTATCGCAGAATAAAGTGAATGAGGTACTCAAGCTGACCCAAGAAAAAATACCGGCTGAAGCTACGCATTGGAGCCTTCGGATTATGGCAAAGCATGCCGGAATAACGGTATGGCAGGTACAGGAAATCTGGAAAGCTGCAAAACTAAAGCCGCACTGGCTGAAAACGTTCAAGTTCAGTAATGATCCTCTGTTTGCCGAGAAAGTCGTTGATGTGGTTGGTTTATACATGAATCCTCCCGACAATGCCATGATTTTGAGCATTGATGAAAAGACTCAGATTCAAGCCCTTGATCGGACACAACCCATGTTGCAACTCAAACCGGGGCAAATTGCACGGAGAACTCACGACTATAAACGCAATGGCACCAGAAGCCTCTATGCTGCGTTTGATATTCTGACAGGCAATGTTATTGGTCGAGTTACCAACAGGCATCGGGCAAAAGAATTTCTTGATTTTCTCCGTCAGGTTGAACGCTCAACGCCAAAAGAACTTGAACTACACCTTATTCTTGATAACAGCACAACCCATAAGACGCAAGAAGTAAAAGATTGGCTTGAAAAACGTCCGCGTATTCAAGTTCATTTTACCCCAACCAGCGCTTCATGGCTGAATGCAGTTGAAGGTTGGTTTTCTCAGTTGGAACGTCGTGCGCTTTACAGAGGTGTTTTCAGTAATGTCAAAGAGTTGCGAGATGAAATTCACCGTTTTATAAAAGTCCATAATGCAAAACATGCAAAACCGTTCAGGTGGACGAAAAGCGCGAATGCAATTCTGGCATCGGTTCAACGGGCTAAAGATAGTCTTACAAATAAAACAAAGGATTAACCATTCACGACACTATGGATTTAAATCCGGGAAATCCGTCTTTTTTCCACAGGGCATACTCCCCTTTCAGACGGGTATGGACATTGCCGCTGTTCTGAATGTCAACCTTCAGGGTGCCTGCCGCCCGGTCAAGCGACACGCCCTGCAATGATGCAGCGCGCTCTATCTTCTCCGCATAGCCGTATACTCCTACACCGAGCTTGAAGAGTATCTCGACGCCTCCGGGGTTTGTCGGTGAAAGCTGTTCAGCAAAATAGATAACCGCACGGTGCTCACCCGGTTTTGGAAGCGTACGGGGACGAATAGAGAATCTGATAACCTGTTCATTGCCCGGATCAATGGTAAAACTCACGGGATTGATAATCATCCACTGGTCAAGCGACTGGGAATCAGGCGGGAGTATCTTCAGTTTATTCTGTTCATCAAGCGTCCAGTTGTAAACCTCGACCTTGAGGGTTACCGGATTCTTTTTAAGATTCTTGATCCGTATGGACTCATTGACCGGTTTTGAGCCTATGTTGAGTTCAAACATGGCTGGAGAGACCGCAACCTGCCCCGGCGGATCCTCGGCAAATGGTTTGTGTTGTAATCGTGAACGATCCTACATGGTCACCGGATTCCGTTGTATCAATAAAATTAAGATTCATCCGTACATCACCAACGCTCGAAGTCTGGCCGGTAACTCCACGCAACTTCATGGTGATGGTGCTGCCTGAAACCGCTCCGCTCACACCATTGGTTGAAGAGAGTGTGTAGCCGGTTACACCGATTTTTGAGGTTGAGCCTGCTCTTGTTGCAGAAAAATCCGTTCCGGTAATCGAGACCGTCGCCGTTCCGCTTTTTGAGAGACCTGCAATTGCCCATGCGTTCTTCAGTGTAACATTAACCGATAACGGGCCAACCTCTGTTGCTGATGCTGCAAGTGTTTGCGAGGTATCGCCGAGTGTTGTCCAGGTTGCCGATAACACTGACCCTGATTGAGATACGCCTGACGATGTTGCCGAGAGATTCAGAGCAACAGCGCTATAGTAATGCAGAACCAGATACTCGGGCATCCCGACGGTAACGGTGGATCTTCCCGATCTGGAAACCGAATCCGAATGGTGGTCATCATCGGCTCGTGCTGACGAAGGCACTCCCCACACTCCGCAAAGTGCAGCTATAAGAGCCGTAATCCTGATTGCTTCGAGCTGTTTCATGATATCAATCCCTCTTCCCTTGTTACACTATAGCCTATGATTACTGTCAAATTCAGGGCATTGCCCTTTTACTCATAATCATCAACTATCGGGCCAAAGAGATCAGAATTACTGTTTTCTCATCTTTTCTTTCAAAGAACAGCAAAATAAACGCATATAATAACCTGAAAGTAGGATAAAGCGCACACTATCAGGAGGTCACTCCCAGATATTCCAAAAACAGCCGATCTCTGGCTACCGACTCGGTAGACCAGCGATAGGCGCCCATGGCCGTCTTTACCTGAGTTGTTTCTACGCAGTCGAACCAATCCAGAATCTGAGCAAGTGAGCGTTGCTCAAGCCACTTGTCCAGCATTTTTTCGAGCAGGACAAGCGCCTTGGTTTTGCCTCTTGCGTTTTTTCCAAGCTCTACCCGCATTTCCTTGATTCTCTTCGTCAGGAAGCAATGATACCCCAGTGAAACAAACTGCACGAATTGTCTTCCCCGCAAGTTGTCAGGATACCATGTGCGAGGCCTTCTGCCATCAAGGTCTCCTTTTTCAACGGCGAAAAGCTCCTCGATCTTTTCACGCAGTCGATAGTTTTCCAGTGCCGTGAAAGTCTCCATGGACTGATTGCTGACGAGCGAGAAATAGCCGAAGTATCTCTTCGCTTCAGCAATAGCCTGATCGTTGAAGCCGACCTTCAATGCTCCGCCACGCCCCTTTGTCGTGCAGACCAGATAGCGCTCGATTTTCCGTTGAGCAGATTGCGTGAACTCCTCCACCCCGTTTTCGACTTGAGCCTTGAGTTCAAGCAGCTCTTTGCGGAAGGCAACTTCCTTCTTGCTGTCGTTGTCGTGAGAATAGAAGACATGGACATAAAGACGGCGCACGAACGCATCTTCTTCTCCACCCAGCTTGCCGTTACGCGACCGCTTGCGTACTCGACCGAACTCGTGCATTCTCATTGCCGTAGCGCCACAAACCGATGGTTCAAACGGACACGTGCTGGACATGCTCGCCAGTGTCTGCCGAAGCGCATCAACCGTCTCGCGAATCCAGGTGACTCTGGGGTCAGCCAGAGTCAGGAATTTCATGTTGCGCAAGGCGAATTTCATCATGTTCTCTTCGCTGTAGTAACCGTTGTCGGTGACAATCAAGGGTCTCTCAAGGTTAAGGCACTTGAGTTGCTTCAGGGTGTTCTCAATGGATATGACGTCAGGAACATTGCCGGGCTGCTTGGCGAAAGCCAATGGTTCGCGTTCCTTGACGGAATACAAGGTCAGCAGCTTGATGGTGTTCAGTCCGTCTCCGTCCTTGTTGAACCCTTGTCGTGCTTCCGATTGGTTCTCGGAGTAGGTCGATATCGTGGTCGAATCGAATGCAAGCACCGGAGACGGCCCAAGGCGATCCGCCCGGAAGGAAAAGTAACGCTGCACGCCGTCCTCGTTACGCCCGACACTTTTGAACAGATCACCGTAAACGTCTTCAGTGATTACTTCGCTGTAGGGAAGAGGATGCATGACCTGCCAGCTCTCAAGTCGAGGCAAGGTGTTTCCGCTGGAACCGATCCAGTAGCGCGCAATGGAGAGCATTTTGTTGGCGTCTCCTTCGCCGAACGAAGATCGCACATCATGGTCAATGCCGGAGGTTTTGCCAACCCACTCCAGAATATCCGTGAGGCCACTGTGCCTGCGCACCGCGCGGGCCATCTTGTCCTCACCTTTGCGTTTTTTTGGCCGTGTAGGAAGCATCTCCTGTGTTCCTGCCTTGATTTTCCCCTGAAGCTTCTGACTGACTGTATAGGTCTTTCTGGTCTTCTCGTCATAGGCCGTAACCCGCTCATAGATGTAAATATCGCCATTAGGACGTCTTTCGCGGCGCTCTCCAA
>NZ_MPJE01000095.1:0-5217 GCF_001975465.1 Chlorobium sp. KB01 | reverse complement strand
TATCGGACTTTTACTTCGAAAATCTCCTGCGCCCGTTGCTCATGAATTATTCAGGTTACGCCAATTCCGGCACCTGGATTGACAGTAAAAAGGATAAAGAGAAACGGCCAATCATGACTTTTGTGGTTGTAACACCCGGGAAAAGCGGTATTTCAGAAGAATCTGTCACACTCTATCGTTATTTGCCTGACGGAACGATAACGCAATTGGCCACAGAAACCCTGACGAAGCTCAAAAAGTAAGCGTGTTATTTCCTGCCGGCGGTTGATCGATCCATGCAGGGCACGGCATTGGGCGGGCAGTTATTACGGCTGTCGCCCTTTTTTCAATTCGGTGAATGTCGTCTCCCTCATTGGGGTGAGAATGCTCAAATATCCCCAGGATATTTCACTGCACAGATGCAATTTGCGGTTTTGCTATGATTTCCGGCAGCTCGAATTTACCCCCTCGTTCCACTCCCTGAGCATGGCTTCACCTACCTCTCTGAAATCCGGATAATCATTGATATGCTGTCGCAGATCGCTCATGGTTTCAACCACAGACTCGGCAACCTCTTCAAGAATCACCATCGCCCTTGCCGCCTGTAAATCGCAGTGTAATCTGGCAAAAGCAACCAGTTTCTTCGCAACAGGAAAACGCTTGCTGCCATCCAGAATAAGAGCCAGTGAATCACCCTTGATGTAAGGTGTTGTGGAAACAATATCGTATGCCGGTGCAAAGTGAACCGGCTGGTCTGAAGCGGAATAGATCACCCCGAAATTCTTGAGATGGGCATCACCATTTCTCACCACGCAGGAAAGAACGAGCGAGCGGAAATAGGCCTCCATGGCTGAGTTCCGGTGTTGCGGAGAAACAAACTGGCGAATTCGCTTTGCCAGTTTTTCATAACTTCCGTCATACTTTGCAGCTGTCCCGACTCCATTGAGAGAACAGAAATCCTCAAAGCCAAGATAGAGCCCCTCTTCAGTCACGTCAAAGCGCTCAACGATCAGGAGCCTGTTGTTGAATGAAAGTGACATTTCAGGTACTGCGAGACCGGAACGACGGGCAGCCATCATGCAGAAAAACTCATTGGCAGCCAGATGCGGATATGAATTTTCCTCCCACCCCTTGACGATATGGATCGCTCCTTTGAGGGTTACCCCCGACTGATTTCGGGCTCCTGTATCACCACTCATTCCGCTACTCATCTGATCCCTGATCAACACCTTCGGCTGCACCCCGGAGACTCCGGACACGGAAGCAAGCCGAACAATCAGCGGAAATCCAAAAAGTCAGAAACCGCCCCTCTATTATTTTTTCACAGCTCATCTCTTGATAGATTAATTATTTTATACTTTATTATCACATAAACAACACGCAACAAATAGAATAATTTCCATAAGGGCACATCTATTTATTGTTGTGAGAAGCCCAAGGACAAGGCTGTACAGATACCGGTGTGTACACACGCAGTACATGAGGATTTAAAGCACCACCCTGCGCTGTTTCGGGTTTCAGAATAAATAAATAGCGGTGCCCATAACCATAATTGCGCCCATGGCGCCTCATAACCATGAAGAATCTTATTATCACCGATCTGTCAAGATTTACCAATCCTGCTATAGTCTGCATAGCTCTGGTGGACCCGGAGAGCGGAGTTTGCTACAGGCCCCTGCCTTATCTTACCAGCTCACAATGCAAGGCATTGAACATACAACCCGGCACCATAATTTCAGGAGATGTCTCATTAAAGCCGGATAACGTTAAACCGCACATTGAAGATGCGAACTGCGAAGGGTTGAAGTTTGTTGGTACATCTTCAGCCGATGAGTTTAAAAATGTTCTGTTACAGACTCTTTCTCCCGGTGCATCAGCAGGTTTCGGGGTTCAGTTTGAAAATGGTCAGAAGTTTATACCGCATGACACACCACCTGCAACCTGCTCCATAATCACCCTTAAAATAGAACCGGCGAAACTTGCTATATTTGAAGACCGATATAAACCAGGGAAAATCAAGCTGAGTTTCACTGATTCAGATGGTCACAGGTTTCAATATCTGTCTATTACTGACAGAGGATTTTACGATTTCGCAATGACGCATCAGCATGATTCGGAACTGGGCAAGGTACAGAAGCTTATCCACAAGCAGGAGGAAATTTATATCCGGTTGGGACTAAGTCGATGTTTTGAAGCTCCTGATGGCAGAAAAGGGTACTGGCTTCAGATTAATGGCCTCTACTCTTTTCCGGATTATCTTAAAGAACTTCGACACTATTAGCAGTGGAAAACGAAAAACCTCTCCTGTTCACCATCGGCCATTCAGTGCACTCTCTTGAGCACTTTGTTAACATACTGAAGCTCAACGACATCAAGGCAATTGCCGATGTCCGCGCCCTGCCCTACAGCAAATTTACACCGCAGTTTAATCGGGAGGGGTTGCAGGAGTTCCTCAAAGGTGAGGATATTGATTATATTTTTTCGGGAAAAGAGTTGGGCGCTCGCTGGAAGAATCCTGAATGTTACTCCTCAAACAAGGTGATATTCAGCAAAGTAGCAAACATGAAACCCTTCCAGGAGGGCCTTTTACAGCTTGCAGAAGTGGCTTCAAGGATGCGAACAGCAATCATGTGTGCCGAGAAGGATCCGCTTGCCTGCCACCGAACCTTGTTGGTTGCCCGTTATGGCAAAAAGCACTTTTCTGATATCCGGCACATTCTGGAGGATGGAACTGTCGAATCCGGCCGGCACGCTGATCAACGACTTCTGGCAGCATATCATCTGGATGCAGAAGATCTTTTCAGTTCCGGCGAAGAGCGACTCAATATTGCCTATACAAAGCGTGCCGAAAAAATTGCATACGAAGAGGAACAGGATGATACCTTAGGGCGGCTCTCTGTTAATTCTCATGAACGGATTGACGTTCAAGCCCCGGAGGAGCGAAATATTGGCGAACCTTAAGCTTTTCACCATAGGCTTTACGCAGAAAGGGGCGGAGCTCTTCTTTCGTTTGCTGAGAGAGTCGGGGGTCAGGCGGATTGTGGATGTTCGTTTGAATAACCTGTCACAATTGGCCGGGTTCGCAAAGAGGGATGACCTCAAATATTTCGCAAAAGAACTCTGCAATATTGAGTACACCCATCTTCCTGATTTAGCGCCAACAAAGGAGATTCTCGAGGCTTACAAAAAGCATGAGCGCGATTGGAGTGTGTATGAAGAGCAGTTTTTCGCCTTAATGGAAAAGCGAGCTGTCGAGAAATCAGTAAAGCCGGTTATACTTGACGGTGATTGCCTGTTATGCAGCGAGCATAAACCAGACCATTGCCACAGAAGGCTTGTTGCCGAATACCTTAATGAAAAATGGGGCGGAACTATTCCGGTAACACACCTCTACTGAGTAATTACCAGCCGTAACCATTCAACTTTTTTCTGAATTCACAACCACGAAATGGACGAAAAACTCGAAATGAAATCAAAGGAAAGCAACCGGTTGCTCTTTTTTCGAGCTTTTCGAGTATTTCGTAGTTAACCTGAAAGTAGGATAAAGCGCACACTATCAGGAGGTCACTCCCAGATATTCCAAAAACAGCCGATCTCTGGCTACCGACTCGGTAGACCAGCGATAGGCGCCCATGGCCGTCTTTACCTGAGTTGTTTCTACGCAGTCGAACCAATCCAGAATCTGAGCAAGTGAGCGTTGCTCAAGCCACTTGTCCAGCATTTTTTCGAGCAGGACAAGCGCCTTGGTTTTGCCTCTTGCGTTTTTTCCAAGCTCTACCCGCATTTCCTTGATTCTCTTCGTCAGGAAGCAATGATACCCCAGTGAAACAAACTGCACGAATTGTCTTCCCCGCAAGTTGTCAGGATACCATGTGCGAGGCCTTCTGCCATCAAGGTCTCCTTTTTCAACGGCGAAAAGCTCCTCGATCTTTTCACGCAGTCGATAGTTTTCCAGTGCCGTGAAAGTCTCCATGGACTGATTGCTGACGAGCGAGAAATAGCCGAAGTATCTCTTCGCTTCAGCAATAGCCTGATCGTTGAAGCCGACCTTCAATGCTCCGCCACGCCCCTTTGTCGTGCAGACCAGATAGCGCTCGATTTTCCGTTGAGCAGATTGCGTGAACTCCTCCACCCCGTTTTCGACTTGAGCCTTGAGTTCAAGCAGCTCTTTGCGGAAGGCAACTTCCTTCTTGCTGTCGTTGTCGTGAGAATAGAAGACATGGACATAAAGACGGCGCACGAACGCATCTTCTTCTCCACCCAGCTTGCCGTTACGCGACCGCTTGCGTACTCGACCGAACTCGTGCATTCTCATTGCCGTAGCGCCACAAACCGATGGTTCAAACGGACACGTGCTGGACATGCTCGCCAGTGTCTGCCGAAGCGCATCAACCGTCTCGCGAATCCAGGTGACTCTGGGGTCAGCCAGAGTCAGGAATTTCATGTTGCGCAAGGCGAATTTCATCATGTTCTCTTCGCTGTAGTAACCGTTGTCGGTGACAATCAAGGGTCTCTCAAGGTTAAGGCACTTGAGTTGCTTCAGGGTGTTCTCAATGGATATGACGTCAGGAACATTGCCGGGCTGCTTGGCGAAAGCCAATGGTTCGCGTTCCTTGACGGAATACAAGGTCAGCAGCTTGATGGTGTTCAGTCCGTCTCCGTCCTTGTTGAACCCTTGTCGTGCTTCCGATTGGTTCTCGGAGTAGGTCGATATCGTGGTCGAATCGAATGCAAGCACCGGAGACGGCCCAAGGCGATCCGCCCGGAAGGAAAAGTAACGCTGCACGCCGTCCTCGTTACGCCCGACACTTTTGAACAGATCACCGTAAACGTCTTCAGTGATTACTTCGCTGTAGGGAAGAGGATGCATGACCTGCCAGCTCTCAAGTCGAGGCAAGGTGTTTCCGCTGGAACCGATCCAGTAGCGCGCAATGGAGAGCATTTTGTTGGCGTCTCCTTCGCCGAACGAAGATCGCACATCATGGTCAATGCCGGAGGTTTTGCCAACCCACTCCAGAATATCCGTGAGGCCACTGTGCCTGCGCACCGCGCGGGCCATCTTGTCCTCACCTTTGCGTTTTTTTGGCCGTGTAGGAAGCATCTCCTGTGTTCCTGCCTTGATTTTCCCCTGAAGCTTCTGACTGACTGTATAGGTCTTTCTGGTCTTCTCGTCATAGGCCGTAACCCGCTCATAGATGTAAATATCGCCATTAGGACGTCTTTCGCGGCGCTCTCCAA
>NZ_MPJE01000094.1:0-2227 GCF_001975465.1 Chlorobium sp. KB01 | reverse complement strand
TATTTCCCAATCGGGTACCTAAGACAGAGGTCTACGGATACAAATCGCTCAGTTTAGGACTATATAGTACGATGAGCACCCTCAAAAAGGATTCAGGGTCACCTGATAAATATGATATTTTCATTCGAAGAATAGACCACTTCCAGTCACTCGTTGAAGAAAAAAAGAGTCTTCAGGCTAAAATCACCTTTATTCAACAGGAATATCAGGAAAAAATAAGGCCACTGGAAGAGGAACTTACCGGTATTATAAAGAAGCTTGAGGCAAATCTCTCAAAACTTGAAGGGGGTGTACCGCAACCGGCGGGCACGGCAAAATTCAGCCGGGGTCAGCTGGGCACGTCAATCAAGGATCTGCTCCGCGCCAATCCGCAAAAAACCTTTAAACCGCGAGAGATAGCCGAAGGCCTCAATACCAAAGGCACAACGGTCAGTCTCTGGTTCAATAAATATGGCGTAAACGACCCTGAAATCGACCGGGTGCCTGCCGGAAAGGATGGCAAACGATTTGTTTACAAACCTGAAAGTAGGATAAAGCGCACACTATCAGGAGGTCACTCCCAGATATTCCAAAAACAGCCGATCTCTGGCTACCGACTCGGTAGACCAGCGATAGGCGCCCATGGCCGTCTTTACCTGAGTTGTTTCTACGCAGTCGAACCAATCCAGAATCTGAGCAAGTGAGCGTTGCTCAAGCCACTTGTCCAGCATTTTTTCGAGCAGGACAAGCGCCTTGGTTTTGCCTCTTGCGTTTTTTCCAAGCTCTACCCGCATTTCCTTGATTCTCTTCGTCAGGAAGCAATGATACCCCAGTGAAACAAACTGCACGAATTGTCTTCCCCGCAAGTTGTCAGGATACCATGTGCGAGGCCTTCTGCCATCAAGGTCTCCTTTTTCAACGGCGAAAAGCTCCTCGATCTTTTCACGCAGTCGATAGTTTTCCAGTGCCGTGAAAGTCTCCATGGACTGATTGCTGACGAGCGAGAAATAGCCGAAGTATCTCTTCGCTTCAGCAATAGCCTGATCGTTGAAGCCGACCTTCAATGCTCCGCCACGCCCCTTTGTCGTGCAGACCAGATAGCGCTCGATTTTCCGTTGAGCAGATTGCGTGAACTCCTCCACCCCGTTTTCGACTTGAGCCTTGAGTTCAAGCAGCTCTTTGCGGAAGGCAACTTCCTTCTTGCTGTCGTTGTCGTGAGAATAGAAGACATGGACATAAAGACGGCGCACGAACGCATCTTCTTCTCCACCCAGCTTGCCGTTACGCGACCGCTTGCGTACTCGACCGAACTCGTGCATTCTCATTGCCGTAGCGCCACAAACCGATGGTTCAAACGGACACGTGCTGGACATGCTCGCCAGTGTCTGCCGAAGCGCATCAACCGTCTCGCGAATCCAGGTGACTCTGGGGTCAGCCAGAGTCAGGAATTTCATGTTGCGCAAGGCGAATTTCATCATGTTCTCTTCGCTGTAGTAACCGTTGTCGGTGACAATCAAGGGTCTCTCAAGGTTAAGGCACTTGAGTTGCTTCAGGGTGTTCTCAATGGATATGACGTCAGGAACATTGCCGGGCTGCTTGGCGAAAGCCAATGGTTCGCGTTCCTTGACGGAATACAAGGTCAGCAGCTTGATGGTGTTCAGTCCGTCTCCGTCCTTGTTGAACCCTTGTCGTGCTTCCGATTGGTTCTCGGAGTAGGTCGATATCGTGGTCGAATCGAATGCAAGCACCGGAGACGGCCCAAGGCGATCCGCCCGGAAGGAAAAGTAACGCTGCACGCCGTCCTCGTTACGCCCGACACTTTTGAACAGATCACCGTAAACGTCTTCAGTGATTACTTCGCTGTAGGGAAGAGGATGCATGACCTGCCAGCTCTCAAGTCGAGGCAAGGTGTTTCCGCTGGAACCGATCCAGTAGCGCGCAATGGAGAGCATTTTGTTGGCGTCTCCTTCGCCGAACGAAGATCGCACATCATGGTCAATGCCGGAGGTTTTGCCAACCCACTCCAGAATATCCGTGAGGCCACTGTGCCTGCGCACCGCGCGGGCCATCTTGTCCTCACCTTTGCGTTTTTTTGGCCGTGTAGGAAGCATCTCCTGTGTTCCTGCCTTGATTTTCCCCTGAAGCTTCTGACTGACTGTATAGGTCTTTCTGGTCTTCTCGTCATAGGCCGTAACCCGCTCATAGATGTAAATATCGCCATTAGGACGTCTTTCGCGGCGCTCTCCAA
>NZ_MPJE01000093.1:0-25157 GCF_001975465.1 Chlorobium sp. KB01 | reverse complement strand
TTCTGTGCTCCATCCGCCTTGTCCTCGGGCTTCTCACGACAATAAATAGAGGTGCCCTTGATACAAAAGGGCAGTGGCACTGTTGCCATTCACCTTGGTTCAGCAACCGGAAGCTTGCTTGAACCTTCCTATGATGTTTCGACAAGCACCAATCTCACCATCTCGGAGAGTCGGCTGACGATAAAACCTGACCTCTCATTTGCATTCAGCACACACTATTTCGTCACCTTTGATACCGGATCGATAACGGATCGTGAGGGGAACTCTCCGGACGGTCTTCAAAGTTATGATTTTACTACAGCGGATACCTATATCGATAACTCCGGGGGTTCAGGTGCCGGCCCTGTGCTGGCAGGGGTTGGATCAATCGCGATCCTTGCATTGGTGATCCTCTGAACCGACACCGGAGATAAAGCCTGTTGTTTCCCTTTTGCGCTGATATTTGTACCTTGGTATACTATCTACCGCTTGTAGTGCCAATGGTGCTGCCTTAAACCGTTAATTACTTTTTATGAATGCAGATCGCTCAACCGTGATTGCTGAAAGGATACAGCAGCGTGCCAACGAGATCTTTCCGGAAGTCGTTGAACTGCGTCGCGAGATCCATCGTCATCCCGAGCTCGCCTATGAAGAGGTGAGAACGACGGTACTGATTTCGGAAACGCTGATCGGATTCGGCATTACACCGGAGCCTCCTTTGCTTGAAACCGGAGTAGTTGCTGTAATTCGAGGAGGGAAGAAGGCTGCAAACGGGAAGCTTGTAGCCCTGAGGGCTGACATTGATGCCCTGCCGCTCTCGGAATCGAATGAGCATGGCTTCTGCTCCATGGAGAAGGGGAAAATGCATGCCTGCGGTCATGATATGCACACGGCGATGCTGCTCGGCGCCGCGAGGATTCTTGTGGAGATGAAGGAGGAGCTTGAGGGTGACGTGCTGCTGGTTTTTCAGCCTGCCGAGGAGAAAGCGCCGGGCGGGGCAAAGCCGCTGCTTGATGCCGGCCTTTTTAGGCGATTCAACCCTTCGGCTGTTTTTGGACAGCACTGTTTTCCGAACGTTCAAACCGGCAAGGTCGCCATGTGCAAGGGGAGTTTCATGGCCGCAGCCGATGAGCTCTACTTTACCGTTACCGGGCAGGGAGGTCATGCCTCCGCGCCGCACAAGTCGGCAGACCCTATTCTTGCTGCGGCTCATATCATTACCGCAGTTCAGCATCTTGTCAGCCGGGTGGTTCCCCCGCATGAGCCTGCGGTGGTCTCCATCGCATCGATTCACGGAGGCAATGCCACCAATGTCATTCCCAGTCAGGTGACCATGTCGGGCACCATGAGGACCATGAACGAGGAGATTCGGGCCCTGCTTCACCTTCGACTACGCCAGACCGTCATGCACACCGCGGAAGCGCTCGGAGTAACAGCCGAGCTGGAGATCCGCAATGGCTATCCGGTGCTCTTCAACGATCCTGCAGTTACGACCCGTGCCATGACGCTCTGCGGAGAGTATCTTGGAAAAAAGAACGTCATTGAGAGCGAGCCGCTCATGACGGCGGAGGATTTTGCCTACTATCTTCAGGCCTGCCCCGGAACCTTCTGGCAGATCGGAACCGGAACCCCGGAACAGGTAAAAGGGAACACCCTGCACTCTCCGACCTTCAATCCCGAAGAGCTTGCCCTGAAGACCGGCAGCGGACTGCTTGCCTATACCGCCATCAGGTTTCTCGGGATGCCATAAGGCTCTGCTATAAATCTATTGCGCGATTCGATTGCGTCGTTGGGCGGTGCTCGAAATCCTCATGTACTCTCGTGTACATTCCGGTTTCTGCGCTCCGTCCGCCTTGCCTTCGAACCGCTCACGACGATTTATAGCAGAGCCTTTCCGCGACTTGATTGCTTTGTCGGGTGGTGCTCGAAATCCTCATCTTGACCGTTGACCGGACGCAAAAAGGGCAGCCTGTGAAGGCCGCCCTTTTTCAATTCAATAGCTGAATTTTTCGTCTCAGGCTTTGCCGTTGGAGCCGAGCACGTTGATGATCTTGTGGATATAGAGTTTCTTGAGAGAGTCTCTGGCAGGGCCGAGGTACTTTCTTGGGTCGAACTCTTCGGGTTTTTCATCAAGCACCTTGCGGATAGCGGCGGTCATGGCAAGGCGGCCGTCAGAATCGATATTGATTTTGCAGACGGCGGATTTTGCCGCAAGACGAAGCTGATCTTCACTGATGCCGATTGCATCTTTCAGCTTTCCACCATGCTCGTTGATGGTTTTGACCAGATCCTGCGGAACAGATGAGGATCCGTGCAGGACGATAGGGAATCCGGGAATGCGGCGCTCGATTTCACTGAGAATGTCGAGGCGGATTTTAGGATCTTCACCCGGTTTGAACTTGAATGCGCCGTGTGAGGTGCCGATGGAGATGGCAAGGCTGTCAACACCGGTTTTGGCTACAAAGTCCTCAACCTCTTCCGGCTGGGTATAGGTGTGATGAGCAGCCGAGACCTCATCTTCGATTCCGGCAAGCACACCAAGCTCACCCTCAACCGTAACATCATGTTCGTGTGCATATGCCACAACTTTTTTGGTCAGTTCGATGTTCTCTTCATAAGGGAGATGAGAACCATCAATCATGACGGAGGAGAATCCCGAGTCGATACAGTCTTTGCAGAGTTCAAAGCTGTCGCCGTGATCAAGGTGAAGGACAATGGGAACAGGTGTTCCGAGTTCTTCAGCATAGGCTACAGCACCCTGTGCAAGGTAGCGGAGAAGTGTTTCATTGGCATAGCTTCTGGCGCCTTTTGAAACCTGCAGAATAACCGGTGAGGCAGTTTCCACGCATGCCATGACAATAGCCTGCATCTGTTCAAGATTGTTGAAATTATAGGCAGGAATAG
The DNA here is from genome assembly GCF_001975465.1 of Chlorobium sp. KB01. Lineage (NCBI taxonomy): Bacteria > Pseudomonadati > Chlorobiota > Chlorobiia > Chlorobiales > Chlorobiaceae > Chlorobium > Chlorobium sp. KB01. Next base: position 22,274 of record NZ_MPJE01000093.1, on the reverse strand, counting down.
CGTAACCGCCTGTAACAGCTTTTTGAAATAGTTCGCGACTGTTGACAAGGCCAAGTTCTTTATAACTGATCTTTTTCTTTTGCATTGAAAGCTCTCCCATTATTAGTATTTTAGGACGGATTTTTTTTGTCGAGTTTAAATTTCCCGACACCATTACGCAATTGCGGATCAATATAATATTTTTGTCTCTCCTTTCAAGAATCGTATAACTGTCGCAGCACAACCTTTTGATCATCAAACCGGAAAATGTTTAGAAAAAGTCTGCTTCTCTTTACTGTTACCTGTGGTTTTTCTTCACCATTGTCGGCAGGAATTTTCGGGACGGCTTCAGCCGCCGGACCCTCCATCAATGTGCTCAAGCCGACCGAAGCCCAGGAGGATGCAGGCAAATACATCAGTCAGTACCTTCTTCAGAACCACTACAGGAAGGTCGCGGTCAATGACTCCCTTTCCCTGCAGATATTCAACCGCTATATCGACAATCTTGACGGCAGCAAGAGCTATTTTGTGGCCAGTGAGGTTGCCAGTCTCCGCAGGATATACGGCACCCGGATTGATGATGAATTTCTGGCCGGAAAACCAACCGCAGGCTTTGGCATCTATAACTTTTTTCTGAAGCGGGCAAAAGAGAAGATGCGGTTTATGAAAACGGCCGCCGACACCACCCATTTCAACTTTTCAGTTCCCGAAAACTTTGACCTTGACCGCAAGGCAGATCCATGGCCGGCCGACAGACGGCAGCTTACCGCTCTTTGGAAGCAGGAACTTAAATATCAGTGGCTCAATCTGAAATATTCAGGTGAAACCAATACGACGGTTCGTGCTGCACTCTCAAAAAGCTTTGCAAGCCGCCTTAACCTTCTGAATCGCCAGAAACCGGATGACGCTTTTCAGGCATACATGAATGCGGTTACAACCTCCTTTGATCCCCATACCAGCTACTTTTCGCAGGATGAGTATGCCAATTTTCAGATTGACATGAGCCGCTCTCTTGAGGGGATCGGTGCGAAGCTTCAGACTGAAAGCGAGTATACGGTCATCAACGAGGTTATTCCCGGCGGTCCGGCCTTCAGAAGCAACCTCCTTAAAAAAGGGGACAAGATTATCGGTGTCGGTCAGGGAAGAGCTTACGACATTGTTGATGTTACCGCATGGCGAATCAATGATGTGGTAAAACTGATTCGCGGGAAAAAAGGGACCGTTGTGCGCCTTAAAATTCTTCCGGCCAGTCAGGGCGGACGCGGACCGGCAAAAATCATAGCACTGGTGCGCGACAAGGTCGATCTTGAGGAGCAGGCGGCCCGGAAACGTATTATTCATCAAAACGGCCAGAAGATCGGCGTTATTACCATCCCTTCATTTTACCTCGATTTTGAAGGTCAGCAGCAGAATACCGGTAACTATAACAGCACCAGCCGTGATGTGTCGCGCATTCTCAATGAGCTGAACAGTGAGCGTGTTGATGGTATTGTTATTGATCTTCGTGACGATGGCGGCGGATCCCTTGAAGAGGCGGTCAATGTAACCGGACTCTTTATCCCGACAGGGCCGGTTGTGCAGATCAGCAACTCAACCGGCGGTAAAATGGTGCTCAGGGATGAAGATCGCCGGGTACTCTATAACGGCCCGCTCGCCGTTCTGGTAAACCGTTACAGCGCTTCAGCTTCAGAGATTTTTGCTGCGGCAATTCAGGATTACGGGAGGGGAGTGGTTATTGGTGAGCGGACATTCGGAAAGGGAACGGTTCAAAGCATCATCAAACTGGCAAGACCATTTTCGTTTTTCATAAAGAAACCGGAACTGGGTCAGATAAAACTGACGATAGCAAAGTTTTACCGGATTTCAGGCGGCAGCACCCAGCACAGGGGGGTTGTGCCCGATATCTTCATGCCATCGATGATCGATACCGCGACCATTGGTGAGGATACCTACTCCAGCAGTCTGCCCTGGAGCACGGTCTCGCGATCATTTTACCGCTCAACCGCCGAAATTACCCCGGAGGAGATAGGAGTGCTCCGCCAAAAGGAGCTGGAGCGATCATCGCGCAATACGCTCTACCAGTCCTATCTGCAGGATCTGAGAACCCTCAACCAGATCCAGAAAAAGAAGGTGGTTTCGCTTCAGGATTCGGCTTTCAAATCGGAAATTGAAACCATAAAAAAGATCGAGAAGCAGTGGGTTCTGGATCAGGATTCCACCAAAGGGGTGAGCAGGGATGTCCTGCTCAATGAGTCGGCCGGCATTGTTTCGGATCTTGCTGATCTGAAGATCAAGCAGCGGCAGACCGTTATCCGTACGATACCGGCCCTGAATTAAACGGACGATACCGGAACCTGATTATCCGGTTCAGTTGGCTCTTTGTTTTGATGCGTCAAAAGAACAAAATACCGGTAAACCGTGTTCACTGTACTATATTGTTTCTGCAGGGGAAGAGCTGTGAGGGCTATAACCTCCCTCTGCTGATTTGAGCTTTTGAACTCTTCTCAATTTGACAAGGAGTTGAGATTATGCTGACATTCAACCTGTTGACGGTTCTTGTTCTCGTGGGTTTCTTTTTGGCCTCATCGGTCAAAATTCTTCGGGAGTATGAACGGGGAGTCGTTTTCCGGCTCGGAAGGATCATCGGCGCGAAAGGTCCGGGGCTGATCATCCTTATTCCGGCTATAGACAAAATGGTCAAGGTTGATCTTCGTACCGTGACGCTTGATGTGCCACCGCAGGATATCATCACCCGTGATAACGTCTCCGTCAAGGTGAGTGCGGTTGTCTACTTCCGTGTGCTTGATGCCATCAAGGCGATTGTCGATGTCGCGGACTTCCATTTTGCTACCTCACAGCTGGCGCAGACCACGCTGCGCAGTGTCTGCGGGCAGGGCGAACTTGATAATCTGCTTGCAGAGCGTGATGAGATCAATGACCGTATCCAGGCTATTCTGGACAAGGATACCGAGCCATGGGGAGTCAAGGTCAGCAAGGTGGAGGTGAAGGAGATCGATCTGCCCGAGGGGATGCGGCGGGCAATGGCTAAACAGGCCGAGGCTGAACGCGAACGCCGCTCAGCTATTATCAACGCGGAAGGGGAGTATCAGGCCGCACAACGGCTTGCCGATGCGGCAACGATTATTTCCGCCTCTCCGGCTGCCCTGCAGCTTCGTTATCTCCAGACACTCAAGGATATTGCGGCAGAGAATAATTCAACTACCCTATTTCCCATCCCAATGGATCTGTTTAAACCATTCTTTGAAAACAGGCAGTCATCACCACCCCAGTCAACATAAACGCAATCGATTATGTTCAAGATTACTACCATTCTGTGTCCGGTCGATTTTTCAGATGCCTCCCGCAAGGCTGTGCAGTATGCGAAGGAGTTTTCCCGGAGTATGGAAGCATCTCTCTACCTGTTGAATGTGGTGGAGCCGAGACCTATGGCCGTTGACATTTCGCTTAATTATGTGCCGCTTGAAGCTGATCTTGAAAAAGCCTCAATGGAGGATCTTGAGGTTATCATGCAGGAGTTGATTCACGGGGGATTCAAGGCATCCTGCGGTGTGGAGATTGGCAATCCTGCGGATGTGATACTCGATAAAATTGACGAATGCAATGCCAATCTTGTGATCATGGGCTCTCATGGAAAAAAAGGGTTGAGCCGTCTGATCATGGGCAGTGTTGCCGAAACTGTTGTCCGGAAGGCCAATTGTCCGGTGCTGATTGTCAAAACCGAAGAGAAGGAGTTTATCGAGTAGTCATTGCATTACATCGCGGTTGTATGCCTGCGCTCTGCCTCTTTTGGTACAGCCTAAAAAGAGACGATCAGTTTTTCTAATCAGCAACGAGAGACTTGCCATGAACAAAGCCAATCCCATGCGGAGCATTGCGCTGCCGTTGAATCCTGAAGCCATGAGTGAGAAGCGTTCTTCAGCGTCGTTTACCGGCACGATGCGCAGGCTGCTGACCGCTCTCCTCGCAAGGAGCTGGCGAGAGGGGAGAGTGGTTGCGCTCATCGGGACACTCACCCTTGCCGGAGTGATCGTGTTCGCTACAACAGCATTCGCCGTAAGCGGGATTGCGGTCCCCGAAAACTTCGTTTTACTACCTGGCGGTGAATTTACGATGGGAAGTCCTCTGGGTGAAGCGAACAGACAGACCAATGAAACCCAGCATCAGGTGCGGTTGAGTGATTTTTATATGAGCAGATATCCGGTAACATTTGCCGAGTTCAGGAAATTTGTCAAAGCCACAGGCTACCTGACTGATGCTGAAAAAGCCAACGATCAAAAGCACTGGCGCCACGCAGTTTCAGGCACTCTGCGGCCAAAGTCTGAAGATAACCATCCCGTGGTGTTTGTGAGCTGGAACGATGCCGTCGCCTATTGCAACTGGATCTCGCAACATACCGGAAGGAAGTTCCGCCTGCCAACCGAAGCAGAGCGGGAGTACGCCTGTCGGGCAGGAACCACAACCCCCTTCAATACCGGTCAAAACCTGACGACAGAGAGGGCTAACTATAATGGTCAAAACCCTTCCGGTAGTAAACCGAAGGGTGCATACCGGGAGAATACCGTAGCGGTGAACAGTTTTGCTCCCAATGCATGGGGCTTGTACAACATGCACGGCAATGTCTGGGAGTGGTGCAGTGACTGGTTTGACCCTGCTTTTTATGAGCAGTGTAAAGCCGCAGGCACCGTTACCAACCCTGATGGTCCGGAGGACGGTTCGCGCCGTGTTCTTCGCGGTGCGAGCTGGTTTGACTTTGAAGAGCACTGCCGGTCAGCGTATCGCATCGGAGGTGCGGCTTTAGCCCGCAACCCCAATGTCGGCTTTCGCCTGGTCTTCGTTCCGTAGTTCAGCCGGGGATCGTACTCTCCGCTATTTGCGAAAGGTTTCCATAAGGGATTTGGCGCCGCTGAACGGGCTGAGACGGGCTTCAACCACCTGCTGTTCGATGATCGCTTTTGCCTGGATGACTCCCGGATTGCTGAAGAACTCTTTTTTCAGCCGCTCTTCAAGCACGGTGTAGAGCAGTTGTTTCAGTTGCTGGCTTCGCCTCTCTTCAAGGCGAGCCTCTTCCCGCATTTGGGTGAAAAATTCCAGAATGTTCTGCCAGACTTCGTTGATACCTGTATTGTGCAGGGCGGAGGTGAGGTAGACATGTCGATGCCAGAAGGGGTGCTTTTTGGGCAGCATCATGAGTGCGGCCTCGAATTCAGCCTTTGAGAGTGCGGCAATTGCAGCCTGATCTCCATCCGCTTTGGTTATGACAACGCTGTCCGCGATCTCCATGATACCGCGTTTGATCCCTTGCAGTTCATCTCCTGAGCCCGGCAGCATCAAAAGGAGGATGAAATCGACCATGGAGTCGATCAAAACTTCCGATTGACCTACACCGACCGTTTCGACCAGAATAACATCATATCCTGCGGCTTCGCAGAGCAGAATGGTCTCATGGGTTTTCGGGGAGGTCCCCCCGAGATATCCGGAGGATGCTGTCGGACGGATGAATGCCTCCTTCCGGCCGGAGAGTCTTTCCATGCGGGCCTTGTCGCCGAGAATGCTCCCTTTTGACTGACGGCTGCTCGGGTCGATGGCCAGCACCGCAAGCGTGAGGCCGCTGTTGAGTATCGCTTCACCAAAAGCCTCAATAAAGGTGCTTTTTCCGGCTCCGGGTGAACCGGTTATTCCGATGCGCAGCGATGCGGTTTTCTTTTCAAGACAGCGGTCGAGAATCTCATGGGCTCTCGCTTCATGCTCCGGCTTCTGGGATTCGATAAGGGTGATGGCACGGCTCAGCATCTGACGGTTGCCGCTCATGATGCCCGAAACGACGGTTTCCACATCAGGATCGTGGCGGGGGATCCGCTCTTTATGATGCAGGTCGCGACTCATTATTCAAACCTTGCAATAAGCAGATTCAGGGTTTTTACCGCAGCATCCGCTATGACTGTTCCTGGCCCGAATATTCCGGCAACCCCTTTATCATAGAGAAAAACATGGTCTTTTTCAGGTATGATGCCTCCGGCAATAACGAGAATATCTGCCCGGTCATGGGCGCCAAGCAGCTCGATAATTTTCGGTATAAGTGTTTTGTGACCGGCAGCAAGGCTTGATATGCCGATAATGTGGACGTCATTGTCAAGTGCCTGCTGCACAACCTCCTCAGGGGTCTGGAAGAGGGGGCTGATATCGACATCAAAACCGATATCGGCAAATCCCGCCGCGATAACTTTTGCTCCCCGGTCATGTCCGTCCTGTCCGACTTTCGAGACCATGATTCTGGGTCTGCGGCCTTCAAGTGCAGCAAACCGGTCGGCAAGCCCCTGTGCCTCCCTGAATAGCGGGTTATCGTGCATCTGCGACATATAGACATTGCTGTTGAGCCTGATGGTCGAACGGTATCGTCCGAAACTCTTTTCACAGGCTGAGGAGATCTCTCCCAATGTAGCTCTTTTTCGTGCAGCTTCAACGGCAAGCTCCAGCAGATTTCCCTCTCCGGAGGCGGCGCACGCTTCGATAGCCCTGAGAGCCTGTGCGCATGCTTCGCTGTCGCGTTCACGCTTGATGGTTTCAAGGCGTTTGATCTGCTGCTTCAGCACAAGGGTGTTGTCAACTTCGAGCAGTTCGATATCGGTTTTGCTGCTGGTTCTGTAGCCGTTGACCCCGACAATCACATCCTTGCCGCTGTCGATTCTTGCCTGCTTGCGGGTTGCCGCCTCTTCGATCTGGAGCTTCGGAATTCCTTTTTCGATTGCCTTGACCATGCCTCCTGCGGCCTCGATGTCGCTGATGATCTTCCAGGCTTTTTCGGCAAGCTCTCTGGTCAGATATTCAACATACGAGGAGCCTGCCCAGGGGTCGATGCTGCGGGTTATATCGGTCTCCTCCTGCAAATAGAGCTGGGTATTACGAGCAATCCGGGCAGAAAAAGGGGTTGGCAGAGCTATGGCTTCATCGAGAGCATTGGTATGCAGCGACTGGGTGTGGCCGAGCGATGCAGCAAGGGCTTCCAGGCAGGTCCGTGTGATGTTGTTGAACGGATCCTGTTCGGTCAGGCTCCATCCGGAGGTCTGACAATGAGAGCGGAGCATCAGGGATTTCGGGCTTTTCGGATTGAACTGTTTGACGATTTTAGCCCAGAGCATCCGTGCCGCCCTCAATTTGGCGATCTCCATAAAATAGTTCATGCCCGTCGCCCAGAAAAAGGAGAGGCGAGGGGCAAAGGCGTCAATGTCAAGTCCGGCTTTCAGTCCGGCCCGGATATATTCAAGCCCGTCGGCAAGGGTGAAGGCCAGTTCAAGATCAGCCGTGGCTCCGGCCTCCTGCATGTGGTAGCCCGAAATGCTGATAGAGTTGAATTTCGGCATGCGGCTACTGGTGTAGCGGAAGATGTCGGCAATGATTTTCATGGAGGGTTCAGGCGGGTAGATATAGGTGTTGCGAACCATGAACTCCTTGAGAATATCGTTCTGGATTGTACCGCTGAGCCGGTCGGCGGTTACACCCTGCTCTTCGGCAGCAACAATATAAAAGGCCATGACCGGAAGCACCGCTCCGTTCATGGTCATGGATACGGAGATGTCGCCGAGGGGGATGCGGTCGAAGAGGATCTTCATGTCCTCAACCGAGTCAACGGCAACACCGGCCTTGCCGACATCCCCGATTACCCGTTCGTGATCGGAGTCGTAACCGCGATGTGTGGGGAGGTCGAAGGCTACAGAGAGTCCTTTCTGACCGGCAGCGAGGTTTTGACGGTAGAAGTGGTTGGACTCTTCGGCCGTTGAAAACCCGGCATACTGGCGTATTGTCCACGGTCTGGTCGTGTACATTGTGGTATAGGGTCCGCCGGGGTAGGGGGCAAAACCGGGAGCGAAGTCGAGGTGGTCGATTTGCTCCCTGTCGGTACTGCCGTAGCGTGATTGTATCTCAATACCTTCAGCGGTTGTCCAGCAGGTCGTCGGAGCAGGGATGTCGTTCCCTGAAGCGATGAGTGCGGAGGAAAAAATATCAATCTCTGAAAAGTCCGGTCTCATTGCACTCCGGTTTTACGTTGGAAGGATTTCAGCATCTCAAGAACATCAACGCCGGTATAGATAAAGCTGTCAATTCCGGCACCGAGGAGGCTTTCATGCTCAGCCGGGGGTTTTCCGGCCATGATGGTAATGCCGGAATGACGATTGGCCAGAGCAGTCGCGATACCAAGAGCTGAAGGTACCGGATCTTTCTGGGCAATGCAGAGTACAATAATGTCCGGCTTGTGTTGCAGAACTGTGTCGTACGAGGAGTTTTCTATCGGCAACGCCGAGACTGCGGCAATGTCGAAACCTCCGCATTTGAAGAAATCTTCGCAGAATGCAGCCTGCCGGAAGCTTATGGCCGGATCGCCGACCATCCAGATAACGACTGAGGGGATTTTACCGCCATGCTGTTTGCCGGAAAGTGTTTTCAGTCGCAACCGTTCAAACGCCGCCGTCTCATTACTGGCAGGCAATGCTTCTGCTGCGTTCATAATGGCTGCGCTGTTCTCCTCCTGCTCCGCCGTAAGGGGCCAGGGGTAGCGGTTGACGCCGATAAGTGTTTTTTTTCGTTTGCGGACAGCGCGCTCCCGCTCTGAAGATGAGGCGGCAATCAGGCTTCCGACGATACCGCATCTCCAGTTAGCGTCAAGACCTCCGGCAGCTTCAAAGGATTTAAAGATTGACCATCCGGATTCTGCCAGTTTTGCCGTCAGGGCTTCAAGGTAATTTGATCCCGATGCCGGATCAACAACACGGTCAAGCCATGCCTCCTCCTTGAGCACAAGGTGTATGTTGCCGGTGATCCGGGATGCGATATCCTCTCTGACCGATAACCCGTTGTCAAAAGGGGCAATCTGAAGGGTGTCGTAGCCTCCGAGAATTGCTGAAATCGATTCGGTTGTCTGCCGGAGCAGATTGGTATAGGGGTCGAGCAGTGAGCGGTTTCGTTCGGATGTTCTGGCAAAGAGTCGGGGCTGAACTGAACCGGTTGCACCGTATGCGTTGAGGATGAAGGGAAGCAGAGCGCGCACTGCCCTCGGTTTTGCCAGTTCCGTAAAATGGCTTGAACCGACAGGAAAGATAAGTTCAATGGCCGAAGCAATCCGTTCTGCAGGAATTCCGGCTTCAACAAAGCGGTGAAGGAGGTCGCTTGTGCCTCCGAGCGCAAGCGCTATCTCCTGTGCCGCTGTTGATCCCGCCTCATGATAGCCGGTTGTATCGACACAGAAGAGCGTGAATTGCGGGAGTGCATCGGCCAGCTCAAAGAGTTTGCTGTCCAGCTCTTTTGAAGCCAGAGGGAGTGGCGCAAGAAACCCGCCGGTTGTTGCCTCGAAAGAGGAGAGCGCAAGCAGGGTTTCAAGGAGTTCAGCAGCGGGAGGAAGGTTTCCCGAAAAATAGATTGCGATGGCAGAGGTGTCAATACCGGCAAAGAGGGTAGTGAGATGTTGCGGTGAGCAGTGTGCCCTGTCGGATATGCAGAACTCAAGTGCTGAAGCGTCCTGGGAGAGCGATTTCAATGCGTCGGTATTGGCGCTTTTCGGGTCGAGAACGGTAACTTTATGGCAGTTTATCCAGCTGTTTGCGGATTTTGTTGCCGGTACCGCAACGCGCTTTGCCTCTTCATCATGAGCATACCAGGGCTCAAGATCAAACCCGTCAGGCGTATGCCAGACTATACTCTCAAAAGGTTTATCACCGAGATCCGCAACAACCCTCTTTTTCCAGGTTTCCCGGCTGATTGCCGGAAACTCGTGAAAGAGTGAATCAGACCGGGATTGTGTCATAACTGGTAGTAAAAATATTCATTACAGGCACCCATAATAGAGTACCCTTTTAAAAAACAGGCTTTGTTCCGATCCCTTCAGAGCGCTCTCGCACTCTGTATGATCTCCGATATCTTGTACTTCATATTGCCCGGCAGTGCTGTTTTTTCAACAAATCCTTTCTGCTGAAGCCACCAGGTTGTCTGGAACGCTTTGGTGGTCGGTTGACCGGTATACTGTTCGATCACCCGTTTACCGGAAAATCCGATATTTCCGGCATTATGTTCAAAGAGTTTGATGCCCCTTGATCCAATGCCGATGGCAACCCCTCCAAGCGTCGGGTCGGTAATAATGGTAATAACCGGCAGTCCGGCTTTTTCAACGCTTGAGATGGCAACATGGAGTTTGGGAAGACCAACCATCGAAGAGCACCCTTCATGCATTCTTGCTCCGCCTCCTGTAGCCTGAATGACCAGCGGCACACCCCGTGCAATGGCTATCTTGCTCGCCCTCCAGACTTTCTCTGCGGTAGACATACAGAACGAGCCGCCGAGAAAGTTGAAGTTGGTTGCGCAAAAGACAACCGGTTCGCCCTGAATGGATGCATTGCCGGTAATGAGCGATGATGCCGCTCCGGTTTTCTGCTGTGCCTCCGTGATTTTTTTGCGATAGTCAGGAAAGTCCAGAATATCCTTGTCGACAATGTAGCGGGTCTCGGGATGCTCCGTGAAAGAGCCTTCGTCAAGCACAAGATCGATATAGTCATGCGCGGTAAGGCGCACATAGCGGTGGCCGCAGGTTTCGCAGACAAAATTATCGGCAAAGAGTTTCGAATAGAGTACGGGGTCGAGAATTGTTCTGCCGGTGGAGTCCCTGCAATGTTTGTGGCGTGCAACAAACAGAATTCTTTCGGGTTTCTGGATGAAGAATGATACCGGCTTTTCAAAAGCGAGGATCTCCTCTTCGGAAATGGTATCCCACTTTCCGATGTTTTCCCATCTCTCCATTCTTTTTGCAAAGATCTCGGAGGCGGGAGTCAGACTGAGCTTTTCGACCCACTTCGTCATGGCACCCTTGAATGACTGCAGGGCTGATTTCGGGAAGTGGTGTGCCGGTCCTTCATGCTCGATGATGATGTCATCAATAATGCCGTTTTGCAGGGCATCTTTTGCTGTTATCCGCGATATCTCGGCAGCAAAACCGGCCTTCTCCCTTGTGCGAAAGAGAATGGATGAGCAGGCCTCGGGTGAGATGACCATATAGGTTGAGTACTCCATGGCCAGGACAGCATCGCATCCGGTCAGCGCAATAGCGCCACCGCTGCATCCCCGGTTTATGATAACCGAGAGCGTCGGGACTTTTGCTTCACCGAGTGCCTGCATGCAGCGTCCGATTTTCCATGCTATCCCTCCGGCTTCGGACTGTTCGGTTGGATCGGCACCGGCAGTATCAATAACGGTAATAATGATGCGGTTCTCCTGTTCAGCAAGCGCGATAGCCTGAATAGCCTTTTCAAATGCAGCCGGAGTTGGCATTCCCTGGTTCCATTTGGCGATCTCTTCCGGATTTTTCATGAGCCGGAGCATCTGCGCAAAATCGGATGTCGGCCCGGACTGCTGGCCGATAAGCATCACCGGCCACCATGCATTCTGGCCATTGCGCAGAACCGCCCGGTGTGTCTGGATAATGCAGCTGCCGTGGAGATCGTTCTGCAGACACTCTTCAGCTTCATCAAATACAGTCAGATAATCAAGGTGCTTGGGGCGCTCGGGGTGGAAGGAGAGTTGATACTTTTCGTATTCTGTCAGTTGTTCAATACTCTCGTGGGAGTAGTTGAATCCCTCTTTTTTCTCGAAAGGCAGATAAAAATGTTTCACAGGGTACTATCGGCTTTATCGCAATTATTTAGTGACCTTTCTCGGCAAATTCAAGCAGAACACGATTTGTCTCCTTTGGATGCAGAAAGAGGATTTTTTTCCCACCGGCACCCTCTTTCGGTTCCGAAAGCGGAGTAATATTAACGGTTTTAAGTCGTTCGCTCTCCCTGACGATATCATCGGTTGCAAGTGCAATATGGTGCAGCCCGTCACCGTTTTTCAGCAGAAATTTGGCAATGGCGCCTTCGCTGTTCATGGGTTCGAGCAGCTCGATTTTACTTTCGCCGACAGGTATAAATGCCACCCTGACGTTTTCGGAGGGTACCTCCTCAATGGTGACACTCTTCGGGTCACACCCGAGAACGTTCAGGAACGTTTCGAGTGAGACCTCAAGATTCTGAACGGCGATGGCAATGTGATCGATCTTTTTTATCATTCGTCCTTTGTGATTGACTTGCTGTTTACGGCATAACCTATTGTCTGCAAACCCTCACGGATCTCATCAAGAATTACCGGATCGTCAATGGTTGCCGGCATGGTGTACTCCTCGCTGTTGGCAATTTTGCGCATGGTGCTGCGAAGAATCTTGCCGGAGCGGGTTTTCGGGAGCCGGTTGACGATAATGGCACTCTTGAACGAGGCAACAGGTCCGATATTCTCCCTCACATATTCAATAACATGCTTGATGATCTGGTTGTGCGGAGTATCGACATTGAGTTTCAGTACCAGGAAGCCGAGCGGCACCTGTCCTTTCAGATCGTCATGAACACCGATAACCGCACTCTCCGCCACATCCGGATGCTCGCACAGAGCCCCTTCAATGGCACCGGTAGAGAGCCTGTGGCCGGCAACATTGATGACATCATCCGTGCGCGACATGATGTGAATGTAGCCGTCTTCATCAATAAATCCGGCATCGCTGGTCTGATAGAAGCCGGGGAACTCCTTCATATAGGTTTCCACAAACCGGTTGTCCGCTTTCCAGAGCGTCAGCATGGTGCCGGGAGGAAGCGGGAGCTTGATGACGATATCACCCATCTGATTGGGCTGAAGCTGTTCAAGATCGGCGTTGACAACCTGAACGTTGTAGCCGGGTACCGCTCTTGAAGCCGAGCCGTACTTTATCGGGCCGGGTTCAATTCCCTGGCAATTGGCGGCAATGGCCCAGCCGGTCTCGGTCTGCCACCAGTGGTCAATAACCGGAACCTGGAGCATCTTTTCAGCCCATTTGACGGTATCGGGATCAGCCCGTTCTCCGGCAAGAAAGAGGGCCCGGAAGTTTGAAAGATCGTAGTTCTTGATGTAGTGACCGTTCGGATCCTCCTTTTTGATAGCCCGGAATGCTGTCGGGGCGGTAAAGAGCACCGAAACGTTGTGTTCACTGATGATTCGCCAGAAGGTGCCGGGATCGGGAGTGCCGACCGGTTTGCCTTCAAAGATGAGTGAGGTGCAACCCTGAAGGAGGGGAGCGTAGACAATATAGGAGTGACCGACAACCCATCCCACATCACTTGCCGCCCAGAACACTTCGCCGGGTTCTACGTTATAGACATTTTTCATTGACCACTGCAGGGCAACCATATGGCCGCCGTGATCGCGAACAATGCCCTTCGGCTGGCCGGTGGTTCCTGAGGTATAGAGAATATAGAGGGGATCGGAAGATTCAACGGGTACGCACTGTGCAGGTTCGGCTCCGAGAAGGGACTGGTTCCAGGTGAGGTCGCGCTCTTCATTCAGTTCAGCCTTTAACTGATCGCGCTGTTTGATGATACAGATTTCAGGCTTGAAGTGGGCGAGCTCGATTGCAAAGTCGAGCAGCCGTTTGTAGTCAATGATCTTGTTATGTTCGATACCGCATGATGCTGAAATGATCACCTTTGGTTTGCAGTCATCAATTCTGATTGCAAGTTCGTGGGATGCGAATCCGCCGAACACCACGGAGTGGATGGCGCCGATTCTTGCACAGGCAAGCATGGCAACCACAGCTTCCGGGATCATGGGCATGTAGATGATAACACGGTCACCCTTGCGCACACCTCTTGATTGCAGGGCGCCGGCAAAGAGTGCTACGATATCGCGAAATTCGCGGAAGGAGTACCTTGTTTTAGTACCGGTAACCGGACTGTCGTAGATAATTGCGGTCTGGTTTCCTCTGCCTTCATCAACGTGCCGGTCAAGTGCATTGTAGCAGGTATTGGTAATGCCGCCCGAAAACCAGCGATAAAAAGGAGGATTGGTATCGTCGAGCACCTTGTTCCATTTTTTGTACCAGTGAAGCTTTTCTGCGGCTTCGCCCCAGAAGATTTCCGGCTCCTGAATGGATTTTTGATAAACGGTATTGAATGAGTGCAGCATACGAGTGATCCCTTGTTAAAAAAAAAGTGTTAATAAAATAAGGGAGGACGGATCAGCAAGAACAGCGGAAAGGGTGGTGTTGAAGCGGAGTGGCATTGATTTTCGCTCGGCTGTTTTTTTGCACGGCAATTTTGTAAAACTCAATGTTAACAAAAAATACACTTCAGAGCAATGAACAATTGTTCCATCCGCCAGCTGCCGGATTTTCAACACTGAAGGCCGCGGCTCAATCAAGGGGCTTCAACTGCCTGAACAGGGTGAAAAACTCTTCGATGGTGAGCGCTTCTGCCCGAAGTTTAAGGGTAGAGCTCTCGACGGCATCAAGATTGTAGGACTCTTTGAGATTGTTCAGCAGGGTTTTGCGACGCTGATGAAACGCGGTGCGGACAAACCGGCGGAACCCTTCACTCTCTTCAACAGGGCTCTCCTGTTTCGGCTTCATGCTGATGACGGCACTATCCACTCCCGGTTGCGGGCGAAAGACCTTCCGGCCTACCTTGAAGAGATAGCTGACATCGCAGAATGCCTGCATCTGCACCGCAAGAATGCCATAATCTTTGGTGGATGGACGGGCAACAATTCGCATGGCGACCTCATGCTGCATCATGAGGGTTGCTGAAATGAAGCTCGGGCGGTGTTCCAGAAGCTTGAAGAGAATAGGGGTTGTAATCGAGTAGGGGATGTTGCCGAGAACCCTGAGCGGCTTTTCTCCGGCAAGCAGCTCAAGGTCGGTATCCAGAAAATCGGCTTCAAGCACCTTGAGTCCGGGGTATTCACTTCTGATAAATGCAGCCAGCTTCGGATCTTTTTCAACTACCGTAAACGTCGGGCAGATCGCTATGATCTCCCTGGTCAGGGCGCCGAACCCCGGACCGATCTCCAGAATATTGTCATCAGCAGTGGCACCGGAGGCGGCAACAATTTTTCTTGTGATATTGCGGTCGGTTAAAAAGTTTTGACCTAATTTTTTTTTCGCCGCGATTTCAGTATGCTTATATTCAACTTTTATCATTGAGTCCGGAATTCTTTATGTGCCATGGCCGGGCGGAACTGCTTTTTTTAATTTAAGTTATTCTTGAAGTAATGGAAGAAAATAACATCGGGACCGCGGCAGTGCAATATGTTTCGCGCGGCAACAAGGCTACCCGCACCGGGTTTGGAGATGCTCTCCTGCAGGCCGGCAGGGAAAACAGTGATGTCGTGGCACTTTGCGCTGATCTTACCGGATCACTGAACATGAATTTGTTTCGTGATGCATTTCCCGATCGTTTTATCCAGACAGGTATAGCCGAAGCCAACATGGTTTCCATGGCAGCAGGACTCGCTACAACCGGAAAAATTCCGGTCGCGGCCAGTTTTGCCGTCTTTGCCACCGGACGGGTCTACGATCAGATCCGCCAGTCGCTCTGTTACTCAAATCTCAATGTCAAGATCTGTGCATCCCATGCCGGGCTCACCCTCGGTGAGGATGGCGCCACCCACCAGATCCTTGAGGATATCGGTCTTATGCGCGGTCTTCCGAGAATGACCGTGGTTGTTCCCTGTGATTACAGTGAAACTGTCCGGGCGACCCATGCCATTATCAAGCATGAGGGTCCGGTTTATCTGCGCTTCGGGCGTCCGAATGTTCCTGATTTTTCTCTTGACGAGGATGGTTTTGAAATCGGCAAGTCCATTGAACTTCACTCCGGCAAGGATGTTACCGTTATTGCCTGCGGCATCATGGTATGGAAAGCGCTCGAAGCGGCACTTATTCTTGAAAAGGAGGGTGTTGGCGTCAGGGTTATCAACATGCATACCATCAAGCCGATTGACACGCTTGCCATTGTTCGTGCAGCCAACGATACCGGAGCAATTGTTACGGCTGAAGAGCATCAGATCTACAACGGTCTTGGTGATGCCGTAGCCAATGTCTGCGCCCGCAATATACCTGTACCGATTGAGATGGTTGGCGTGGAGGATCAGTTCGGTGAATCGGGAAAAGCCGATGAACTTCTTGAAAAATACAAGCTTACGACTGCTGATATTCTTGAAAAAATCTATCTGGCATTGCGCAGAAAGTGCTGATTTCCCTGGGCTCAGGAGGAGCGTGATATTGGTAGCCCCCGACACAGAGAGGCGGGGGGTGGAGAAAAATGTAATCTCCACCTGGCGGTGAGAGACCGCCCGCAATGAAATTTCTATAACGCACAGGAGAAAAAGAAGATGGCAATGCCGAATTTTGGCGACATGATGAAGCAGATCCAGCAGGCTGGCGAAAAGATGCAGGATGTGCAGAAGCAGCTTGAAAAGATTGTTGCCCATGGCGAGGCGGGTGGCGGCATGGTCAGGGTCTCGGTGAGCGGCAAACAGAAACTGCTCTCACTGACAATTGATCCTGACATTATGGATGATGCCGAGATGGTTCAGGATCTGGTGCTCGCAGCCGTGAACAGCGGGCTTGACGAATCCGCAAGGCTGGCCCAGGAGGAGATCAGCAGGGCGACCGGCGGGATGATCAATCCGGCTGACCTCCTGAAAAACATGAATCTCGGTAAATAACACCGCATGCGCTACACTTCGGCGGCTATAGAAGCCCTGATTGAAGAGTTTGCCAAATTGCCGGGTGTCGGACGCAAAACCGCCCAGCGTCTTGCCATGTATGTTCTGCATGAGCCGAGAGCCGAGGCGGAAAAACTTGCATCCGCACTGCTTGATGTAAAAGACAAGGTTATCCGCTGTTCAGTCTGCCAGAATGTTACCGACAAGGAGAGTGATCCCTGTGCTGTATGCAGCAGCAGGGCACGCGACCGTTCGGTTATCTGCGTTGTTGAATCTCCGGTTGATATGCTCGCTTTTGAAAAAACGGGATTCTATAAAGGACTCTATCATGTGCTCCATGGTGTTATTTCACCGCTTGACGGTATAGGGCCGGACGATATCAAGGTTCGCGAGCTGCTTGTCCGGTTTTCGGGTCAGGAGAGCCTGGAGGTCAAAGAGGTTGTTCTGGCTCTGAATCCTACCATTGAAGGGGAAACAACATCACTCTATCTGAGCAAACTGCTCAAACCGCTCGGTGTGCAGGTGACCAAAATTGCACGGGGAATACCGGTTGGCGCAGAGCTTGAGTTTGTTGATGAAGCGACGCTTTCACGGGCAATGGAAGGGCGATCGACTATGTAGTATTGCAAAGGGTCCCTCTGTCATCTGTTTTGAGAAGCCCGCAGAGAGACCGGACTTCCGACAGGCAGGGGACCAACGCAGTAACCAGGTTTCGAGTAAAGAGAGAGAGACGCCAAACTTTCGTATCAATTGGTGAATACATGAGTTCAGAAAAAAAGTCGGTACTGATTCTTGGCGGGGGCCTTGCCGGTCTTACTGCCGCCAAGCGGTTGACAGACAAGGGGTTTCAGGTCAGGGTTCTTGAAAAAAGGGGTATTTTCGGCGGCAAGGTATCAGCCTGGAAAGATGAGGAGGGAGACTGGATTGAATCAGGCACCCACTGTTTTTTTGGCGCCTATGATGTGCTCTATGATCTCCTAAAAGAGATAAAAACCAATCACGCAGTCCTGTGGAAGGAGCATCAGCTCACCTATACGCTCAACGGTGGCGAGCGTTTTACCTTCAACACCTGGGATCTTCCGAGTCCGCTGCATCTGCTGCCTGCCATTGTGAAGAACGGCTACTTTTCATTCTCCGAGATGGCCGCTTTTTCCAGATCGCTCATTCCGCTTGCCCTGCAGCGTGACAAATATGCGCCGACGCAGGATCACCTGACCTTTGCCGAGTGGGCAACCGCGAAGAAATTCGGCAACCGTCTTATGGAAAAGATGTTCCGCCCGATGGCGCTTGCCCTGAAATTCATTCCTCCCGAAGAGATATCAGCCAAGATCATCCTTGATGTTACCGAAACCTTCTACCGCCTGCCGGATGCTTCCCGAATGGGATTTCTGAAAGGCTCGCCGCAGGAGTATCTCCATCAGCCGCTTATGGAGTACTCGGCGTCAAAAGGGGCGGTTTTCAAGCCGAACACAGCCGTAGAGGAGCTGCTCTATGAGGGAGGGGAGATCAAGGGTGTTCAGCTCAAAAACGGCGAAATCCTTACTTCGGACTACTATCTTTGTGCCCTGCCGATCCATAACCTCCTGAAGGTGCTGCCCGAGAGCCTGAAAAAAAACGAGCGCTTTTTCAGCGGTCTCGGCAACCTTGCCGGGGTTCCGGTGATCTCTGTCCAGATCTGGTATGATCGCGAAATTACCCCTGTTGATAATGTCCTCTTCTCACCCGACGGCGTTATTCCGGTCTACGCAAACCTTGCCCAAACAACGCCCGACTACCGAACCCTGAGAGGGGAGCCTTTCAGCGGTAAAACCCGGTTCGAATTCTGTGTTGCTCCGGCAAAAAACATGATGGGAATGACCAAAGAGGAGATTATCCGTCAGGTCGATCTCTCGGTGAGAAACTGCTATCCTGAAACGTCAGGAGGGGCGACCATTATGAAGTCTACAGTGGTGAAGATTCCGCAATCGGTCTATGCACCCACTCCCAACATGGAGCAGTTCCGCCCGACCCAGAAAACCCCGATCCGCAACCTCTTTCTTGCAGGCGGCTTTTCGCAGCAGCTTTACTACGACTCGATGGGTGGGGCTGTGATGAGCGCCAACCTTGCCTCCGAAGGGATTATCAGCGCAGCTGGTTTGAAGAAAGGTTAGAACTGTCTGGCAAAAATTTGGAGGAAACAAGAAAATGATTCTGTAAAGAGGGAGAAAATATTATCTTCAGAATCCTGATTTGATTCAGGCCCTTGTAGCTCAGTGGATAGAGTAGTAGTTTCCGAAACTATTGGTCGGCAGTTCGAATCTGCCCAAGGGCACAGGGATTTAAGCTCCGGAGGAGCGACAATATTGGTAGACCCCGACGCAGTCGGTGGGGACGGAAGGAAAAAACGCGAAAATAAAGAACCCCGCTGCTTGCTGCGGGGTATTTTGAAGACAACTCTATCATACTTTACGCCTCAAGAGGCGGGGAATATGACCCATAGAGATTCAATCGCGGTAAAATTACATATTTCGGGGTGTGGCTCAGTTGGTAGAGTGCTGCGTTCGGGACGCAGAGGTCGTGGGTTCGAATCCCGCCACCCCGACACCAGAGGCGATTACGGAGAGATCTGTAATCGCCTTTTTCGTTTCCCCTCACTTCTTTTATCCTGCGACTGATTGTCGGGCAAACCTCCGGGAACGCCGAGCACCAGCTCGGCATTCAAAAGTCCTTTTCTTCTTCTCCAGAAAGTGAGTGGTCTGAACTGACTCCAATGAATACCCTTAATACTTAGTGAGTGGAATGGTTTTTTGTTACCTCGGTCATTTTTGTCTCTGAGAGAGAATGCTATTGTATTCATCGCTTGAAAATTAAGCGTAATCTTCGTAAATAAAAAAACATACAATAAGACCGTTGGGCTGAATTTCATTTCCCTGTCGGTGTCCCTTTGCAATCTGTAGACACATTTTTTTTCAATGCCTTCAGAAAATGAAATGTCCTGTCAGGAGATTGCTCCTGTCGTCATTCACTGCGACATTGCTGCCAAAATTAATTTCGCAAGCCAGCAGAGTTCATTTGCTTTACTTCGCGATTTGCGCATAGAGAACAGGGGTGCCGGGTCGGCTATTCATGATCTGCGTGTTCACCATCGCCAAACGCCGTCAATGTCATAGCAGGGAAAAGGTAGGGCTCTTCTTCTGGCCAAAAGAGAGGTTTGAGGAACGTCACGCCCCAGCCCGATGGAAAAACCGCGATGATGAAATGCGCAAGGTAGAATACATCTGCCGGGAAGAGATCAGGGCAATTGATAAACTGCTCGCAACCAAAGGCGACGCGGTTGAGCTGGCCCGAAACCTCGGCATCGCCCGCCTAAGCCAGTTTGCAAGAGAGCGGATAATTGAAGCGATGGGGGAGTGAGGTATGAGCGAATTAATTCCAATATCTGGTTGTGAGAATGCCAACCGTAAGGCGGATGTCGTTTTCGTCCATGGCTTGGGTGGTGATGCGTTTAAGACGTGGCGCCACGGCAAGGATGATTCAACTTCATGGCCACACTGGCTGGGAAAGGATTTTCCAGAGATTGGAGTATGGTCATTGGACTACGATGCAAGTCCAACGAGATCCAGGGGACTTTCGAGGCTTTTTTGTTTGGGATCCAAGAACCCCGGGCACACTATGGCACTGACAGAGCGTGCCCGGGAGGTGCTAACCCGTTTTACTTTGAGTGGACTTGGTCAGCATCCTCTAATATTTATCTGCCATAGCATGGGCGGGCTTCTGGTAAAGCAGTTACTTCGAAAAGCCAACGACAAAAAAGACGAATCTCTAAAGCAAGGGGTGATTTGCCAGACGAAAGCAGTTGTATTTCTTGCTACGCCACATGCGGGAGCGGAATTAGCATCTTTTTTTGATACGTTACAAAGTATTTCCCGAAGCACAAAAAGCATCAAAGAGCTTCGGATGCATGATACTTATCTACTTGACTTACTTGACTGGTACCGTAATCATTCCCAAAGTCTCGGAATTGAGACGATAACATACTATCCTGAAAGTAGGATAAAGCGCACACTATCAGGAGGTCACTCCCAGATATTCCAAAAACAGCCGATCTCTGGCTACCGACTCGGTAGACCAGCGATAGGCGCCCATGGCCGTCTTTACCTGAGTTGTTTCTACGCAGTCGAACCAATCCAGAATCTGAGCAAGTGAGCGTTGCTCAAGCCACTTGTCCAGCATTTTTTCGAGCAGGACAAGCGCCTTGGTTTTGCCTCTTGCGTTTTTTCCAAGCTCTACCCGCATTTCCTTGATTCTCTTCGTCAGGAAGCAATGATACCCCAGTGAAACAAACTGCACGAATTGTCTTCCCCGCAAGTTGTCAGGATACCATGTGCGAGGCCTTCTGCCATCAAGGTCTCCTTTTTCAACGGCGAAAAGCTCCTCGATCTTTTCACGCAGTCGATAGTTTTCCAGTGCCGTGAAAGTCTCCATGGACTGATTGCTGACGAGCGAGAAATAGCCGAAGTATCTCTTCGCTTCAGCAATAGCCTGATCGTTGAAGCCGACCTTCAATGCTCCGCCACGCCCCTTTGTCGTGCAGACCAGATAGCGCTCGATTTTCCGTTGAGCAGATTGCGTGAACTCCTCCACCCCGTTTTCGACTTGAGCCTTGAGTTCAAGCAGCTCTTTGCGGAAGGCAACTTCCTTCTTGCTGTCGTTGTCGTGAGAATAGAAGACATGGACATAAAGACGGCGCACGAACGCATCTTCTTCTCCACCCAGCTTGCCGTTACGCGACCGCTTGCGTACTCGACCGAACTCGTGCATTCTCATTGCCGTAGCGCCACAAACCGATGGTTCAAACGGACACGTGCTGGACATGCTCGCCAGTGTCTGCCGAAGCGCATCAACCGTCTCGCGAATCCAGGTGACTCTGGGGTCAGCCAGAGTCAGGAATTTCATGTTGCGCAAGGCGAATTTCATCATGTTCTCTTCGCTGTAGTAACCGTTGTCGGTGACAATCAAGGGTCTCTCAAGGTTAAGGCACTTGAGTTGCTTCAGGGTGTTCTCAATGGATATGACGTCAGGAACATTGCCGGGCTGCTTGGCGAAAGCCAATGGTTCGCGTTCCTTGACGGAATACAAGGTCAGCAGCTTGATGGTGTTCAGTCCGTCTCCGTCCTTGTTGAACCCTTGTCGTGCTTCCGATTGGTTCTCGGAGTAGGTCGATATCGTGGTCGAATCGAATGCAAGCACCGGAGACGGCCCAAGGCGATCCGCCCGGAAGGAAAAGTAACGCTGCACGCCGTCCTCGTTACGCCCGACACTTTTGAACAGATCACCGTAAACGTCTTCAGTGATTACTTCGCTGTAGGGAAGAGGATGCATGACCTGCCAGCTCTCAAGTCGAGGCAAGGTGTTTCCGCTGGAACCGATCCAGTAGCGCGCAATGGAGAGCATTTTGTTGGCGTCTCCTTCGCCGAACGAAGATCGCACATCATGGTCAATGCCGGAGGTTTTGCCAACCCACTCCAGAATATCCGTGAGGCCACTGTGCCTGCGCACCGCGCGGGCCATCTTGTCCTCACCTTTGCGTTTTTTTGGCCGTGTAGGAAGCATCTCCTGTGTTCCTGCCTTGATTTTCCCCTGAAGCTTCTGACTGACTGTATAGGTCTTTCTGGTCTTCTCGTCATAGGCCGTAACCCGCTCATAGATGTAAATATCGCCATTAGGACGTCTTTCGCGGCGCTCTCCAA
>NZ_MPJE01000092.1:0-3808 GCF_001975465.1 Chlorobium sp. KB01 | reverse complement strand
ATGGTGCCGAGCGAGATACCGATGAAGTGGGCTTTACGGATATTGAGCGAGTCAAGCACCTCTATGATATCACGAGTGATATCCTCAAAGTCGTAGTGACGATCCTCCTTGTGCAGAGCCATGCCTTTTGACTTTCCGTGACCACGGAGATCGACAAGCAGAACGTTGAAATGACGGATAAACTCCTTTATCTGCAGAAACCATATCGAAGAGCTGCCGCCCGCTCCATGTACAAACACCACCCAGGGAGCTTCGGGGTCATCCAACTCATATGTTTTGTAATGAAGCATGGAAGAACAGGGTTCAAAAGAAATTCTGTCAAAAGAGAATCGGTGGTGAATATACCTAATTTTGGAGACTACCGGGAACAAAAAAGGCGGCTTTCCATCAATGAAAGGCCGCCTCTGCTCTTTTATCAGGGTTTAACCGCTTCACAAAGAAGCTGATCATACTTTCTGACGATGCGGACATTGCTGAAGCCAATCTTTTCAAGAATACCCTGGTAAGCGCTTTGCTCTTTGAAACCAAGCACTGAAAACGGCATACCTGCACCAAGGATATAGTGGCTCAGGTAATCAAAGTTCGGACTTTCAGGATCATCGATAATCATATCGAGAATGAGCAGTCTGCCGCCGGAAGGAAGGGCATCAAAAGCTTTTCGGCACATCATATCAGTCAACTGCGCATTTGCGGAATAGAGAATACGGCAGAACATCACCGCATCAGCTTTCGGGTATGCATCCTTGTAGATATCCACGGCAGCACCCCTGAGACGACCCTCTACACCTTTTTCTGCTGCATTTTCATTAACCAGTTCAATTGCACCGGGAAGATTAAGAATGGTGGAGTCAAGCTGCGGATATTTTTTCAGAAGAGCTGCTGAAATATCACCGATACCGCCGCCCACATCAACAAGCGTTTTGGTCGCTGAAAGGTTTGCCTCCTCAAGAAGAAGCTTTATGGCAAAATGTGCATTGCTGCGATGAATCTCTTCAAAATACCAGTTATCTGCTCGCGTTACCGGTGGATAGGCGACTTCTGCCTTGAAGTTAATCTTGCCTTTAACCGCATCTGCCATTTGCAGATAGAATGTATCAGCAAGATTTGCCATCGCTTTCGCTACAGGAATCATATAGAGATTGGGATGCTCCGGATTCAGAACAAACATCTCTCTTGCTGAAGGAGTCAGGCTCCATTTGCCCCCGGATTCCGTGGTAATCCCAATCTGACGAAGGGCTTCAAGCAGCATAACAAGTCTTTGCGGTACTGCCCCGGCAGCAGAAGCAAGTGTTGCTGTATCTTGCGCCTCACCGGCAAGATGAGTAAAAAGATCGAGCTCAAGAGCGGCCTTGAAACAGCCAAACTCTACAAGACCTTTGAAAATAAGTTCATTAGCCCTGTGATTTTGTTTCAGTAACTCAATGTCATTCATGTTGCAGGGGCGGATAATAAGTTGAAAAATAGTGGTGCTTACAATAATAACTTCTGTTCATTGCCGTCATTGCTCCGTATGGCTGAACGAATCCATTCAGCGCCTCTCCTTGATATGATGCAACTCTTCAAACGTATCAAGCTGTTCTCGCAGGTTTTTCCTGAATGCGAGACTGGTGATAAGATTCAGCAATTTATACGGATTTCGTCTCACCCTGTTGGCAATATTTTTCCAGGCGTAGGCTTTATAGTAACTGGTCATGAATTTGTGCTGGAACTCGACCGTGTCGCCGAAATGCTCATCAATAATCTCGATATGATGGTGCTCCGGCGTCAGACTCACCAGTACGCCGAGCGCCATATTAAACAGCGGCTTATGATTTGATTTCGAGTCTTTTCTTCCTTTCGGGGCAACGAGCAGCAGCCTGAGTGATTTTTTGCTGTGCGGTACTGGGTTACTCATGCTTGAGGTCTTTTATATCGGTTGTAATTCAATAAATAACATTGCCAGAACAACGATCACTCATACTTTTCGGGCGCGATAGCCCACTTTTGCTTCGGCCCGGAATCAATCAATTCAGTGCCTTGTTATACTCCTTCTTATGCCTGGTCTGCTCATGATTGTTAAGATTAAAAGGAATATGCAGCCATTTATCCTTGAACACCGCATTGCCGGGCTCAAGTCCGGTAAGACTGATCGGCAGTGAAATAATTTTACGCTGGTTGCCGATATGCACATAGAGCTCGTCACCGGTAACCCATACATCGATATCGACAGGGTTGGCAAACATGAGCTTCAGCTGCACCTCATAGATATCGCCGTTACGAACAAACTTGATCGGCGGTTCATCATACATGAGGTCGGAAGGATCCGTATCGCCGTACATATCCTTGGCGAACTGCTCAAGCGCCTTCAGACCGACAATCTCCTGTTCATACATCCTGAGTTTTTTAACCGGAAGGGGTGAAAAGCCCTCCTCGATTTCGCCAAGGTACTTCTGCTGTATAGTTTTCCAGTTCTCCAGATATCCGCTGTTCTCCTTGGTATCAAGAAGCCTGTTGACCAGCACCATATCAACCTTGAAACCATAGAGGTTCAGGTAGGTCAGTGCCCGCATGGTCTCCTTGATGGACATCTTCTCCGCATTCATGACGAGACGTACCGTGGACTTCTGGTTATCAGTCAGAATCTCGCGAATACCCTCCAGCTCATCAAAAACCTGATCAACCGAATCCATAGCCTCATCCGGCGGAATGTAGTAGGCAATCTTGTCAGACATCTTTGAGAGCGGCTTGCTGAGGGGCCGGACAATATATTTGGTGACATTTTTCACCGCCTTCATACCCCATGCAAGGGTATCGGGAAGGGAGAGAAGCCGGAGCGTTTCTCCGGTCGGGGCGGTATCGAGCACCAGCACGTCATAGAGGCCTGAAGCCTTGTATCGCTTGATTCTCAAAAGGGAAAAAAGCTCTTCCATACCGGGAAGGATGGTCATCTCATCGGCCATGACCCCGGAAACACCCTGGGCCATAAATATGCGGGTATAAAACTTCTGTACAGACTGCCAGTTCTCCTTGAGATCAACGTATGGATTAACCTCAATAGCATGCAGGTTTTCCGTTATTTTGGTAGGTTCGGCACCAAGGGGAAGGTTGAAAGAGTCCGAAAGACTGTGCGCAGGGTCTGTGGAAAGGACAAGGGTACGATAACCGAGTTGCGACAACCGAACCGCTGTTGCAGCAGAAACACTGGTTTTGCCAACTCCACCTTTACCGGTAAATGTTAAAATACGCATGAGCCGAACATTGGATTTAAATGGACTATGAAAAATTAATTTTCGGGCTTTACCAGCTCCTCCCGGAGCTTATCTTTTCGATTTACGCAGATGCAAGCACGAATAACTATAAACAAAGCACAGCTTCCCAATGCATGATCGGCTGACCGTTGTTCATCAGACACAGATATCAAGAGATAACAAGCAGGGGATCTTAGGGTACAAATTATTACAGCTAACCTTTTACAGAAAACCGGATTTATAATTTTGAACTTGGTACAAAAGACATATATAGCGCAATCCGGATGCGAAAGGATTACATCCATACTATCTCCGCGAAGTCTCCAATGTACTAATAGTTAACAGTTTATTCCAAGATTTTTCTTTATCCTGCTGTCAGGAATTACGGCAAAGAAGCGGACTTGCACATATTTCTACCCCGGATAACAACGAAAATACTGCAACGAAACGGGCGATATATATACTCGATGCCTTGCGTATATCCTAAACTGAGCGATTTGTATCCGTAGACCTCTGTCTTAGCCTGAATTATTCACGAAGGCAATAAAAAAAGGTGGCATAAAATACCGCAATTGCTTATA
>NZ_MPJE01000091.1:0-7137 GCF_001975465.1 Chlorobium sp. KB01 | reverse complement strand
AAAAAGTTTTGTGTACTCACAACATCAACCAACCCGAACGAGCATGAAAAAAATAGCAATGATGGTCGGTCTTGCAGCGGCCCTCGGATTCAGTAACGCCGAGGCTGTTGACCTGACATGGAAAGGCGATCTGCGTTACCGTTATCAGTCCGATCTTCGCCACACCGATGGCGCTACCGGAGAACACAGTCGCGACCGCCACCGCAGCCGTGTCCGTCTTGGCGTCTATCCGTGGATCAATGAAGAGCTTTCCGGCGGCATTCAACTCTCGACCGGAAGTCTTACGGAAACAACATCCCGAAACGAGACCCTTGATGATCAGTTTCTTGCCGATCCGGTCTACCTGAACGAATACTTCATCGACTACCATCCGATGGCTTACGGCATTAATGGAGCAGCCAATATCATTCTCGGTAAACGGGCTGTTGCCAGTGATCTGGTCGTGGTCAACGATCTGGTATGGGACAGCGATCTTACCTTTGAAGGGTTAACGCTCCAGTATGGCAAGGAGAGTGACGGCAAGGAGAAGGATGGCCTGACGGCAGTTGTCGGCTACTTCCCGCTTAACGAGCGTTCATCCAGAACGGCGGTCAATGAAAAGGATGCCTTTATTCTGGCTGGCCAGGCTGCATATAAAGGTGAGATCAGCGAGGTGAGTTATCAAGTAGGAGCCGGTTACTACAACTATGCGAATTTCAATGTAGTCAACACAACCACCTACTCTCCGGCATACGACTATTCCGAAAAGGATTTCAATATAGCCGAGCTGTTCGGTACCGTCGGCGGCCAGATCACGGAAAAGCTGCCGTGGAAGATTACCGGTCAGTATGCCCGCAATATGGCAAAAAAAGCTGATGCCTCCGGGATCGATGATGCAAAGCGGGACAGTTACCTTGCCGAGATCAAGATCGGTGATGCCAAACAGGTCGGGCAGTGGTCAGTCAATGCCGACTATATCAGAATCGAGCGCGATGCCCTTACGATTCTGACCGATTCAGACCGGAATGCCGGAGCGGCAACCAATCTGCACGGCTATAAAATCGGCGGTGTCTTCCATCTCGTGCAGAACCTGACGGTTGGAGCCAACTACTTCAATTTCAAGACGATTGATGTAGCCAACATTACCAATCATCTGCTCATGGCCGATGTTGTCGTCAAGTTCTAAACCGTGTGTGTGTTGTGTTCTTTCTGTTGTGTGTTATGATTGTGTCCCCCTGCTCTCCAACAGGGGGGCTTTTATAGCCGGCAAACGAGAGCGCCAAAACAGATAACGTTTTCTACTCTTAATTTCAAATACCATCAAAACCATGAAACTCTTCAGAAAACTTCTTTTAACCGCAGCCGTATTTGGTTTGACAACGTCAGGCAGCGCATATGCCGCAGGCAAAATTGTTATTGATGGTTCGACCACGGTTGGACCGATCGCCAAGGCATTTGCCGGCTACTATACCAAAACCACCGGTATACAGGTTGTGGTGAGCGAATCCGGTTCAGGCAACGGGGCAAAAAGCCTGATCAACAAAACCTGTGACATCGCAACCATGTCAAGGGAGATGAAAGACAAGGAGATTGCCGCAGCAAAAGCCAAAGGTGTCAACCCGGTTGAACATGTTATTGCCCTTGACGGTCTGTCGATTGTCGTTCATCCGAGCAACCGCGTCAATGCGCTCTCAAAAGCACAGATCCGCGGAATCTACATGGGCAAATACACCAACTGGAACCAGGTTGGCGGACCTAATGCCGCAATCGTCATTATCCAGCGTGAATCAAACAGCGGTACGGCTGACTCGTTCAAGGAGCTGGTGATGGGCAAGGAGAACCCGATCTCCAAGAGAGCAGAAACCCAGTCGAGCAACGGTTCAATCAAGAGCCGTGTTGCTTCCACTCCGGCGGCAATCAGTTATATCGGAATGGGTTTTGTAGACAGTTCGGTAAAAGCAGTGCTGGTTGACGGTGTTGATGCCGATGTCCGCACGGTTAAAAACGGCACCTACCCGATTCACCGCCCGCTCTTCATGTACACCAACGGTCAGCCGACCGGCGCTGTCAAGCAGTTCATCGACCTGGCCAAAACCGAAGAGGGTAAACGCCTTATCAGCGAATCAGGGTTTGTTAACCTCCATTGAGCCGTTTCAAAACGTTCTGCTCCCTGATTCAATGTTTCACAACACAGAAAGCCGCTCCTCACCGGGCGGCTTTTTGTGTTTTCATTACCGAAAAGCAGCCGCGGATAGTGAAGGGTGCTGAAAAAGGTTATTATTTATCTAACTTTATACTCATTCGAATAACCAAATAACCATGTAATGAGAGTTCCCGACCTACGGAAAACAGTTGTTTCAACACTGATGCTGCTCATGCTTGCAAGCATGAGTGCATGCAAAAAAAACGACACTGAAGCGCTCCGGGGCGAGCGGGTTGTCACGGGAATTTCGGCGGATTTTGACTATCTCAATCCTCTCCTGATCCAGCTCTCCATGTCACGCGAGATCTGTATGCTGCTCTACCCGTCGCTGGTAAAACCCTCCTATGACAAAGCCAACGGTGCTATTACCTTTCTTCCCAACACAGCAAACAGCTGGGAGTTTTCCGGAGATGGCAAAATGGTGACCTTTCACCTGAAGAGCAGTGCCCGGTGGGAAGATGGCAAACCGGTAACATCTCACGACTTCAAATACTCCTATGCCCTCTATAAAAACCCTGAAATCGCAAGTTCCCGTCAGCACTATCTGAACGATCTCCTGCTGCTCGCGGATGGCACGGCAGATATTGAGCGTGCTGTTGAAGTCCCGGACGATTCAACACTGGTGCTCCATTTCAACAAGCCGATGGCTCCGGAGATCATCCTTGACCATTTCAACGATCTGATGCCGGTTGCCGGGCATCTCTTCAAGGCCTACTCTCCCGATGAAATCCGTTCAAAAGCGGCGGAGATACCCGTGCTGAGTGCCGGACCGTTCAGGGTTAAAAAGTGGTCGCGGCAGGAAAAGCTTGAACTTGTTTCGAATCCCTCTTCCCGGCTCCCGCACCCGGCTGTCATTAAAAACCTGATCTTCCTTGTGGTTCCCGAATACACAACCCGGCTGGCTATGCTGAAGTCAGGTCAGATTGATGCCATGATCTCTGCCGGAGGCATCAACCCGAAGGATATCCGTGAGCTTGCCAAAAGCTCGCCTTCAATTGCGATCAAACCGGTAAAGAACCGTTACTTCGACAGCATCGTCTGGCTCAATATCGATGGTGAGGCCTGGAGGAATGAACATAAAATCAAGCCGAATCCCCTGTTCGGAGATAAAAAAGTTCGTCAGGCGCTGACGCTTGCCATTGACCGACAGTCGATTATTGACGGCTTCATGGGACCGGAACACGCAACCATTATCAATACCTCACTCTCGCCTGCTTACAAATCAATCGCCGACACCTCACTTGACCCTTACGCCTACAATCCACAAAGAGCAACCGCTCTGCTTCGCGAAGCAGGCTGGGCTCCGGGACCGGACGGCATTCTGCAGAAACAGGGAAGAAAATTCTCATTCGAACTGGCCGCTCCGGTTGGCAACCCCCGTCGCAACTACGCCGCGACCATTGTACAGCAGAATCTGCGCGAAATAGGAATTGAGTGCAGGCTGAAATTTGACGAAAGCCTTATTTTTCTGAAAAACCAGAACAGCTTCCGTTACGAGGCCGCACTCTCCGGCCTTGCTGCCGAAACACTCCCCTTCCAGCTCGTTATCTGGGGATCCGATTTTGTAAAACGCCCGTTCAACTCTTCGGCATTCCAGAATGGCAGACTGGATACCGTTATTGATGAGCTGAGTCGGCCTCTTCCAAAAGAGAGGGAAGTTGCGCTCTGGAAAGAGTACCAGAAGATCCTGCATGAAGAACAGCCAAGATCATTCCTCTATTACTATGATGAGCTTGAAGGATTCAACCGCCGCATCAGGAACAGCGATGTCAACCTGATTTCGACACTCTATAACGTCTACGACTGGAGTGTAAAACCTTGAACCGGCTCACCCTTTTCTGCGCCCGACTCCCGACTGGCGTCGGGGGCTGCCTATATAGCGCTCTTCCGGAGCTTCCGTTATGCCGGATCGAATGTCACAATCCATGCATTTCCACGGAAGCCCGAGGCAGGTAAAGAGGGGGGTTGCTGTCACTGCCGTTTTTTGCTATATTCAACTGCTTTTTTCAAAAGCAGTTGAAGAACTTCTTCCACCATCAGCGAACTTATTGTTTTATGCCCCGTTACACACCTGAACAGCTTGAGAGGAGAAATGCTTCGGTCTGGACTAAAGTTCAGGGCATCCTGGCACCTATCCAGTTTGTCATGTTTCTTGCCGGCCTCACCGTTACCTGGCTCTACCAGTCACATATCTGGATCGACAACTTTTACTGGATCACCTTTTTTGTGACCCTGAAAACCTTGATGCTTGTGCTGATATTCGTAACCGGAGGTTTTTTTGAACAGGAGGTATTCGGTCAATTTGCCTTCGCTCCCGAATTTTTCTGGGAGGATTTCGGAAGCGCCATTGCCATGATTGTCCATATCTCATACTTTATCCTGTTCTTTATTGGACTTGATGAAAATACGCTTATCTGGACCGCCCTGCTTGCCTACCTGAGCTATCTGGTCAATGCAGCGCAATTTGTGATCCGCCTGCTGCTTGAAAAGCATAATGAGAGGAAGCTCAAGCAACAGAGAGGCTAACCTCGTCCAAACACAAAAAAGGTTATGAAAGCAAAAGCGATACTCTTCAGCGGTGTCCGTCAGATTGAACTCGCTGAAGTAACCCTGAAGCCCGTCTCATCCACCGATGTGCTTGTTGAAACCCACTGGTCGTCAATAAGCACCGGAACGGAAAAAATGGCCTATAACGGCCTGATCCCCTCTCCACCCTTTATCTTTCCCTTTATTCCCGGCTACGAAACCGTCGGAAAGATCATCAAGGTCGGAAAACATGTCAACCAGAGCCTGATCGGCAAATTCGCCTATGTGGCCGGTTCTTTTGGTTATATCGGGGTCAATGCCGCATTCGGCGGAGCCTCGGAGTTTATTGTCTGTCCGGTCGAGAGCATCACGGTTCTCGATAATATCGAAAATCCACGCTGCGGCATAGCCCTGCCGCTTGGAGCAACAGCACTGCACATAGTGGATCTTGCAAAAGTTGAAAACAAGAAGGTGCTGGTGCTCGGTCAGGGGGCGGTCGGTATTCTTGCTGCCAAACTGGCAAAACTCATGGGAGCAAAACTTGTTGCTGTAACCGAACCCAATCCGAACCGTCTCAACCTCTCTTCGGCTGACCTTAAAGTAAACCCTGACACGGAAGATGTCTCCGCCGCCCTTGCCGGCCATGAGTTCGACGTCCTGATTGACAGCACCGGTATCATGAGCGCCATCGATACCGGACTCAGGTTTCTGAAATTTCAGGGGGTGGTTATTTTCGGTGGCTACTACCAGAGAGTAAATATTGACTACTCCCAGGCCTTTCAGAAGGAGCTCTCCTTCATCGCAGCCAAACAGTGGGCAAAAGGTGATCTTGAACGGGTGCGTGAGCTTATTGCAGCGCGCAAATTGAACGCCGGACGGATTTTCACCCATCAGCACACCGTCAAGGATGATATCACTGAAGCCTACATCCAGGCCTTCAGCGATCCTGACTGCCTCAAAATGATCCTGCTCTGGAAAGCCAATGCAGAACAGGACGATAACGGATGCTCATCGTCCGCATAACCCGGATAACCATAAGCAGTATCTGATGCCAGCAAGAACCATCGCTATTTACGGAAAGGGCGGAATAGGAAAAAGCTTTACGACCACCAACCTCAGCGCCACCTTCGCCATGATGAACAAGCGGGTGCTGCAGCTTGGCTGTGATCCGAAGCACGACTCAACCACATCCCTCTTCGGCGGCATACCGCTGCCGACCGTCACGGATCTCTTTGCTGAAAAAAACGCTCAAAACCGGCAGGTCACCATCAGCGACATTGTCTTCCGCCGCGATATTGCCGACTTTCCCCAGCCGATATACGGTATTGAACTTGGAGGGCCGCAGGTTGGCCGTGGGTGCGGTGGAAGAGGAATCATTTCCGGATTCGATCTGCTTGAAAAGCTCGGCATCTTCAACTGGGATATTGACATTATCCTCATGGACTTTCTGGGCGATGTCGTCTGCGGAGGATTCGCCACACCGCTTGCCCGTTCACTGAGTGAAGAGGTGATACTGGTTACGAATAATGACCGGCAGTCCATCTTTACCGCCAATAATATCTGCCAGGCCAACAACTACTTTAAAACCATCGGTGGACAATCCCGACTGCTCGGTCTCATTATCAATCGTGATGACGGCAGCGGCATAGCCGAAAAATATGCCGAAGCTGCCGGTATCTCCGTGCTCATGAAGGTACCCTATAACGCTGGAGCCCGCGATATGGACGACAGTTTCGACTTTGCCGTCAGACTCCCTGAACTCGGCGACAAGTTCCGGACCCTGGCCACAGAAATTCTTGAAAACCGGATCAAACCCTGCCATGCAAGAGGCCTTGATTTCATGCAGTTTGTCCGCCTCTTCGGTGATGTCAGTGACGAATCCCCCACTCCGGCAACCCCGGAAGAGCTTTTCGGCAGCCATGCCGATTCGGTAACTCCAATACCGGCCAGGACGAACCTCTCACAGGACAATGATGACCTGAAAATGAAACGGTGCATCGAACAGCTCTCCGAACTGGAAAGAGAGATCTACCGGATGAGCGAGGAGGAGGAGAGAAGCATCAGCGAAATTGCAGGGCTGATAGAGCGAGAAGAGTCAGAGGTTCGCGAACTGCTCGCCGCCGCCCGCACACAACTCAGAAAACTCTTCTTCAGCGCCTGATCAGGAGATTTTTGGCCACGAAACTGACGATATTTCACGAAGAGAAAGAAAGTGGACTGAGTGGACGAAGAGATGGTGGACAGAAGTGGACGTGAGTGGACAAGAGGAAAATGCTGAGGGTGGAGTGCTGAAAGTTGAACTAACCCGGTCAACAAAAAAAGGCCGCCTCTTCTGGCAGCCTTTTTTGTTGTACTCTTTTTCTTTCCAACAAAATTCACTACCGGTGCCACTTTAAACCGTCGAGAGTGTTTCGGGAACAAGACGGACG
>NZ_MPJE01000090.1:0-3949 GCF_001975465.1 Chlorobium sp. KB01 | reverse complement strand
CCGTTTTTGTACTCTAACTCAAACGTTTGAATTCTCCAATTCACGCTGAACCAAAACAATTTCGCCTGCCGCTTTTGATAGGTTTGTTTGCCTTTCCTGCTCTTGATGCCGTGATTCTCAATAAAGCAATGAGCTTGGTTGTTGTGACTTCCGCATTACCGTTTAGAGCCTGTACGGTTTCCTGGCAAGCCATTGCTGATAATTGGCATGTGATTCTAAACCTGCTTGCTGGTAGCCTTATCGGAGCCTGGCTCGGAGCTGGCTGGGCAACTATTCTCCGTTCCGAAGGGCTTTACAAGATAATTGCCTTTCTTCTGCTCGCAATTGCCTGTGTTCTTGCCGGCAGCCATATGGTGCATGGCTCTGGTAAGCCTTTGCTGGACAATGCCATTGCTTTGGCAGTAAGCGGGGTACTGGCAGGCTTTGTAATTGGTATCGTTGCTGCGCTGCTTGGTGTGGCAGGTGGAGAACTGCTGATTCCAACGCTGGTGATTTTATTTGGTGTTAATATCAAGTTAGCTGGCAGTCTCTCCCTTGCTATCAGCATGCCAACCATGTTGGTCAGTTTTGCTCGCTATAGCCGTGACAGCAGCTTTTCTGTTCTCGGGGCTAACCGTTCCTTTCTCTTTATTATGGCTGCCGGATCGTTATGCGGTACTTGGATCGGCGGAATGCTGCTTGGTATTGTTTCTGAGTCTGTACTCATTCCAATGCTTGTTATGCTTCTTGTTTTATCAGCAATTAAAGTATGGCGGCATAAGTAGTTTAAGAGATGAGATTGAAGCTGGAATTGCTTTTGATTAGCTCCGAAGATGCTGAATGTACTTTAAAATCCGCTTTCTGAAGCGACCCTTATGATAACCCTCAAGCGTGAGCACTCCATGAATAAATATTTTGAAGTACTTATTTTCATCATTGCTGCTTTATTGGAAGTTGGTGGCGATGCTCTTATTCGAAAAGGGTTGCGAGGATGGGGTCTCGGCGTAATTGCTCTCGGGTTTATAGTTCTTGGCTGTTATGGTCTTGTGGTCAACATGGTCAAGTGGGATTTTTCTCGGTTGTTAGGGGTCTATGTGGCTTGTTTCGCAGTTATAAGTGTTCTTTTTGGTCAACTGGTCTTCAAAGAGAACGTTTCGTCATCCACTTGGGCCGGATTGGCAATTATCGTCTTCGGAGGGTTAGTCATTCAATTCGGTGCGAAATGATTTATTACCATTTTGGTTATAGTGATCGATGTCGATTAGCTCAGATCAGAAAATGTTTAAAGTGCTATTTTGCTTTTGATAAGGTTAGTTCTCCTGATTATTAGCTTTTATAGCTATTTATAGTGGTATTTCATTATAAATAGCTATAAATAGGTATAAACAACCTGCTTCGAGGTTATCAATCGTTTACAATGGATAAAATCAGAAACCCTTTTTCACCAGGAGCTGGAGCTCCGCCTCCTGAGCTTGCCGGTCGTGATGGCGTTCTGGAGCAGGCGGCAGTTCTGTTTGGACGTGTTCTGAAAAAACGGCCGGAGAAAAGTTTGATCATGACCGGTCTTCGAGGCGTTGGAAAAACCGTGCTGCTTAATGAAATGGAGCGCATGGCCCTGCAAGCGGGTTATCGAACGATTTTTATTGAAGCATCAGAGCAAAAACCTCTGGTGGTTCTGCTGGTATCGCAATTGCGTTCTTTGCTGTATGAGTTGGATAGAATTGCTGGTGCTGGAAACAAGGTTCGACGAGGCCTTGCCGTGCTGAAGAGTTTTGTCGGAGGGATAAAGGTCTTTTTTGGAGACGTTGAGCTTGGACTGGACATTGAGCCGGAAAAGGGTTCTGCAGACAGTGGAGATCTGGAAGCTGATCTGCCCAGTCTTTTTATTGCTGTTGGAGAGGCAGCAGAGGAGCGTCAATGTGCCGTAGCCATATTCATTGATGAAATCCAGTATTTTTCAAGTGGCGAGCTCAATGCCCTGATTATGGCCATGCATAAAATGCAGCAAAGGCAGTTGCCGTTGGTTCTTGTTGGCGCCGGTCTGCCGATTTTACCAGGTCTTGCCGGAAATGCCAAGTCATACGCAGAGCGGCTGTTCAGTTTTCCTGATATTGGGCCGTTGCAGGAAGAAGATGCCGCAAAAGCGCTTCAGGACCCTGTTAGGGCAGAGGGCGTTGCATTTGAGCCTGCAGCGCTTCAGGAAATTTACCGGATGACAAAAGGATATCCGTATTTTCTTCAGGAGTGGGGTTATCAGGCATGGAATCAGTCAGAATCTTCACCGATTACGTTACACCTTGTTCAAGAAACGACGAAACCGGTTGTAATCCGTCTCGATGAAAATTTTTTCAGGGTTCGATTTGATCGGCTGACCGATGGAGAAAAAAAATATCTTCGGGCAATGGCAGAGCTCGGCCAAGGGCCCTATCACACGACGGATATTTCGGGAATGCTTGGGGTTGAAAGCAGTACGGCTCTGAGCCCTGTTCGATCGAAGCTCATCAAGAAAGGGATGATTTACAGTCCCTCACATGGCTTGCTGAATTTTACGGTGCCACTTTTTGATGAGTTTATGCGCCGGGCTATTCCAGACCTTGGGACGCTCTGATTGTTTTACGGAATCGGATCCCATTTTTTTGGAGAAGCAGGAAAGTTATACTATCGAAAAGTTGCGAAATCGGGTAGAAATGCAGATGAGAGGTGTAATCGTTGTTTTTATTTCTTGATAGATAGTGATAAAATTTTTGTTACGCGTATGTTACGCGAGAATTTTTAAAGTCCTATCACTAGTGTATTGTTTGGTTAGTTAATTGTTATAATGATAAATAATGCTATATTGCAGTAACTCATTGTTAATAATGCAATTATGGCACGAAGGAATAAAGTCTATCAGTTAAAGCCAGAGGATCGTCAGGAACTTGAATCATTGCTGAGATCCCATAAAACTTCCCAAAATATTGTTTTGCGTGCCAGAATTCTGAACCTGTGTGATGCCGGTCAACCAGCACATACTGTCGCCTCCGAACTCGGCACGTCTACCAACACCGTCTATAAATGGCTGACCCGGTATCAAGCATCCGGGCTGAAAGGAATTCATGATTTACCTCGCTCTGGACAGCCAAGGAAGCTATCGCAGAATAAAGTGAATGAGGTACTCAAGCTGACCCAAGAAAAAATACCGGCTGAAGCTACGCATTGGAGCCTTCGGATTATGGCAAAGCATGCCGGAATAACGGTATGGCAGGTACAGGAAATCTGGAAAGCTGCAAAACTAAAGCCGCACTGGCTGAAAACGTTCAAGTTCAGTAATGATCCTCTGTTTGCCGAGAAAGTCGTTGATGTGGTTGGTTTATACATGAATCCTCCCGACAATGCCATGATTTTGAGCATTGATGAAAAGACTCAGATTCAAGCCCTTGATCGGACACAACCCATGTTGCAACTCAAACCGGGGCAAATTGCACGGAGAACTCACGACTATAAACGCAATGGCACCAGAAGCCTCTATGCTGCGTTTGATATTCTGACAGGCAATGTTATTGGTCGAGTTACCAACAGGCATCGGGCAAAAGAATTTCTTGATTTTCTCCGTCAGGTTGAACGCTCAACGCCAAAAGAACTTGAACTACACCTTATTCTTGATAACAGCACAACCCATAAGACGCAAGAAGTAAAAGATTGGCTTGAAAAACGTCCGCGTATTCAAGTTCATTTTACCCCAACCAGCGCTTCATGGCTGAATGCAGTTGAAGGTTGGTTTTCTCAGTTGGAACGTCGTGCGCTTTACAGAGGTGTTTTCAGTAATGTCAAAGAGTTGCGAGATGAAATTCACCGTTTTATAAAAGTCCATAATGCAAAACATGCAAAACCGTTCAGGTGGACGAAAAGCGCGAATGCAATTCTGGCATCGGTTCAACGGGCTAAAGATAGTCTTACAAATAAAACAAAGGATTAACCATTCACGACACTA
>NZ_MPJE01000089.1:0-8132 GCF_001975465.1 Chlorobium sp. KB01 | reverse complement strand
CAGAGGCGGAGAGGATGAAGCTGTTGTCGTGGCTGAAGGCGCATGAAGTGACCAAATTCGAATGGCCGGTAAATGAATCAATAGCAAAGGTCTCCGGCAAGGGTGTGTTTTCTGTTCCTATGCAGTGGGCTATGGCGGTTTCAGGTGCTATGGTGAAGTTTTTCTTGCCGGTAAGGTTGCTGGCTACAAAAGAGGCAAGCCTGAGATTGGCTCCCTGCCATTTGGTGTCCTGCAAGGTGGAGCTGCGCCAGATTGATCCGGCTGCTTCCGCATCGGAAAAATCAGCTTGGCTTGCATTGCAGGAAAGAAATTCCGCATTGATGAGGCAGGTGTTTCCGAGGGATGATGCCGTGAGTACCGTCCGCTCAAACTGTGTACCCTGAAGCATTGCTCCGTCAAAGTTTGCGTTGCCGAGATTAAGATTGCCAATTTTCCACCCTGAAAGTTGCGCATGTTCAAGGTGAGCAGTGCCGGGGTTTGGCTGCTTTATGCCCCTTTCATGCAGCTTTATCCAGAGGGCAAGCGAGAGTTCCGACAGATCCTTTTGGTAATTGTTTTCAAGGATTTTTTCGATGGCTTTGACGGCGGTGGCGAGCAGCCGTTCATCAAGGGCAAGCATTTCGGCTACGAAGTTCATCGTCTCGTTTGAGGGCAGAGGGATTGCAAGCGTTTCATCCTGCCTCTCCGGTGACGAGAGGGTATCAATAAGGTATCCTGCAAGGAAATACTCCTGAAGAGAGGTGTGGGCAAAAGAGAACTCCTGATCCTCTTCACGAATAATAAAGGTTGCTGTGCGGAGATCCTTTTTCAGGGTCTCTCGGTTCATATTGCTGTATGCATCCTTGATGACCGGGTGGTGATAGAGCCAGGTGTCGAGCCACTCTTCAAGCTCTTCCGCACGTAGTCCCTCTCCGTTTCTTTTTTGCAGTTCAAAAGCCAGCGCCTTCATCAGCCTTTTTTTATGTGACACACTGAACTCATGTTTGCCTTCGTCTCTACGGAGCCAGTTTTCAATGGTCAGTTCGTAGAGTTTTGCGGTGTTTATGGCTTTCCCCTCTTTTTGCAGCCGTTCAAGGTCGGGGATGAATTCGGTAATCAGGGTGAGTGCATAGGGTCTTCCGGCAAGCTCCTTGAGATTGTGCACCTCTTCAAGCAGCCCGATGATTCTTTCAATCTCCTCTTCATCACTGCCAGCAATCTTTTTGAGGTACTCCCTGATCTGGTTGTCGTCAAACGGAAGCAGGGTGCATGAGCGATACTCGGAGGAGGAGCGCCCCTCCCGATCCCTGCCGAGAAAAAGAGCGTTCTGTTCGAAGATATCCCTGAAGTAATGGGTACGGCAGCTTATCAGTACTTTGCCCTGAATATTTTCATCCTTTTTATCCCTGATTTCCCTGATACTCCAGAGTTCGGCGACAAACCGGCTTGTCTCTTCAGGGGTAAAGTGCACGGTTTTTTCATCGAGGCCATCAAAGATGATCATGGCCCTGTTTTGACGCACCAACGAAATGATGTCCTGGGGAGTTACAATGGAGCGGTCAAGCGGGTCTTTGGTGTTTTCAATTGCATCCTGCAGAATATCAGTCAGTTTCGGGCTCTTCTTTTCCGGTCCAACACGGGTTGCTACCATCCGTAAATCGATGTAGATACAGAGCGGGCAGGTATCGGGCTGTTTCTCATGCAGGGCGATAAGCTCTCTGGTGAGCATTCTGCAGGTAAAGGTTTTTCCGGTGCCGAAGTCACCAAGCAGGGCAAAGTATGGCACATCCGATTCAAGTGCCCAGCTTTTAATGTAGTCAAGGGCAATAACGGTATCGCCTCTTCTGTTGTCATCCGGATTATGTGAGATTTGCGAGAGAACACTGTCTCCAGGGACAAATGTTTCGTGCCTGTAGATTGGTGCCTTGTATTTCAGGAGTCTCTCGGGGAAGTTTTTAAGTGGGTCGCAATTGATCGGTTCACTCTCTTCTGCCGTTTTCGCTGTGCTGTGCTGTTTTCTTACCCGGTTTTCAATGTTCGTCGCAAGTTCGTTAATAAAGCGGGTACGATTGTTCTCTTTTACCTCATTGAATGAACGGTTGCCGTTAAAAAAGAATATCTGTGTTTCGCCCAGTCCTTTCAGGTTCTGATTTTTCAGGTCAAGGATATCAAGTGCTACAGGTAGACACTTGCCAAGCAGGTTTGGCAGTTCATGTTCATCGATATAGTCACTGCCCAAAAAGTTTGTTGAAAGCAGGAGCAGACCAAAATCACAACGGTTGATCATCTCCTGAATTTTATCGTGCCATCTCTCGCCAGTAAGGATATCCCTGTCTGAAGAGAAGGAGAAACGGAACTCTTTTGATGTTTTCAGCCGGGCTCGGATTTTATCAAAAAAAGTCTCCTTGACTGCGCCGTCGTCATGCGCATAGGAGAAGAAAAGATGTACTTCAGGCTTGGTAGGGTCAACGTCTCCCGGTTCTGGCAGTTCGGCTTTGATCTCCACCGCCTCTTCCGAGTGGTAACCGGTCATCTCCGAGTACCCTCTTTTCAAGGCGTTCTCCACATTCTCCTCTTTCCGGGTTTGTCCGATCGACCTGCCCTTGTCCTCCTGGAGGGTGATCGTACCTGAAGCGAGCGTGTCGCTGTTTTTACTGTTGACCCAGAGGGCAAAAATCGGATCGGTAAGTCGGTAAACGCCTTCGAAATCCTTTTCGATGTAGTCAAGTGATTCAAGCTTTTTCAGGGCATTCTGGATACTGCCCAGAGTACGCAAGCGGTGTTTCTGCTGATAGTCAGAAGAAAACAGGCTTTCGGTTGGTTCTGCTGCAAGAGCTTTGAGCAGGGGCTTTTGTCCCGGTGCCAGAGCCTTTTCCATTCCGGTAAAGTTGGTATCCTCTTCAGCAAGCATTTTCCTCATGGCGGCCTGAAGGTTGTCGGGCAGGATCTCCTCATTTTGGCTTACCTGAAAGAGGGCATAGGAGAGCCTCTGGATATAGTATGGATAGCCCTCGGTGACTCTGGCTATCTCATTGGCGATTTCAACAGGGCACTCTTTGCCGCTATCCTTGAATTGCAGCATGATAAAATCTGTTGCGTCATCTTCATCAAGCGCGGGCAGTTCAAGATTGATGCTGCTCTTGTAGAACGGACGATCTTTCTGGTTAAACATATCAAGAAGCATTCTTCTTCTGCTGCCAAGAAAAAACCAGGAGCAGTTCGATTGTTGCTGGATGTGTTTGCGAAGGAGTGACTCGATCTTGTTGCCATCTCGAAAAGAGGTGATCTCCTGAAACTCATCGATAACAATATTGAATTGATCATGCTTGTCCTGAAGGAGCTTGCCGAAAGATTCCATGGTCTCCTCAAGCAGTGAAATTCCGGTTTTTCGGGAGACAGGCTGAACCGTCATTGAAACACCGCCTGTAGCTGAGGGGTCAGGTGAAAATACCGGACGCCAGTTTTTAATGATACCGGTGACTTTTCTGAGCACAGACTCTTCTTTTGCAAGTGAGGTGTAAATGCCCCGTGCAATCATGGAGGCAACATCTTCGCTGCTTGATGCATCGGATATGTCGATATAGATTGTTATGAACCCCTGCTCTTCCAGCCTGTTCTGAACCCTTTTTACAAGCGAGGTTTTGCCATAACGCCTTGGCGAATAGAGGACAACGTTACTGTTTGCCTTTGCGTGAGAGATCAATTCAGGAAGCTCGTGCTCCCTGCCGCAAAATGGTGCATCAATTGGCAAAACCCTGAGGTAGAAGGGATTATTAGTCATTCGAATCTATCGTGTGATTATTATCGCATAATTATTATGACATAATAATAATGAAATGATGTAAAAACAGCAAATTATTTGTTGGCATTAAACGGATCATGAGCACGTCATAACCAATAGAAGATTCGCTTAAAGAGTTTAGAGGGAGAGTTGGGGTGTTGTTTTGCAGGAGAAGTAAATTCGGGGTATACACATCCCCCCGACTTCGGGATGTTTGTCATTTGTGTTGAGTATATCATGTTCCGGCGTTACTGGTACTCTATGCTCCTTTGTGTACGTTCGTGCGTGGGTGTATGCAGAATGTGGGGATAGGCACTATTACGTTTGCATAACGGTTTAAGCGGTCTGAGTATTTGGTATATTGCGTGAGATTTGGTATTTATTACGTCGTAATTGTTCTTTCGGGAGCCGATGTTTATCTGTTCAGCGATAATCCGACACGTGTCGGGAGTCAGGATAAACGGAGGTCAACCTTTGTTTTTTTATCTCAATCTTGAATAATGTAATGCTCTTCTTCAGTCTTTACACCCCAGACACGCTGGGACGCATCAATCTTCATTCCAGTAAATTACTGGGTAAGAACGCGATACAGGTGTATTTGTAATTGTCGGAGGATAGATGGTTCGGTGCGTTCTGTTCTGTAGTGATAGATGAGTTCCTTCGGACATGCCCCCGTTTATAAGATTACTTCTTCTTGGCAAAAATCCTTTTGCTATAGATCGTTAATGGTCGTAATCAGTAATCAAATAAATGCCAGTAATCTTGGTTTACTGTCTAATATTTGCTATCTATTACGGATAGTTAATAACTCCATTATGTAACAAGACAGCCGCCGTGCCTACAGATATCAGCATAGAACAGCTCAAAAAGCGGTTTGCTCATCATCCTCACTTTACCCGTGAAGAGCTGCTTGGCTTTTACAGGTCAGTTGAGCCTGATTTAGGCGAGTCAACCTTTGCCGGGCGAATCCATTCCCTTAAAGAAAAAAGCCAGCTTAAGCCTATAAGGAGAGGTGTGTACACCTTCTCAACAAAACCTCAGTTTTACCCACAGGTAGAGCCCAAGCTAAGAGAGATAGCCCTAAAGCTCAACAAGGCGTTTCCCGTCGCTCGAAAGTGTGTGTGGAGCACCCAATGGCTGAACGAGTGGATGATTCACCAACCTGGTCGATTTCTGCTGTTGGTTGAGGTTGAAGCGGTGGCCACGGAATCCGTTTTTTATTATTTGAAGGATGAGAAATACAAAAACGT
Organism: Chlorobium sp. KB01; assembly: GCF_001975465.1. Lineage (NCBI taxonomy): Bacteria > Pseudomonadati > Chlorobiota > Chlorobiia > Chlorobiales > Chlorobiaceae > Chlorobium > Chlorobium sp. KB01. The sequence goes on along the minus strand of NZ_MPJE01000089.1, from coordinate 3,122 downwards.
CTATTTAAACCCTGATGAAAACCTCCTTGACCGTTACATCCATGAAGAGAGCGAGTCCATCATTGTTAAACTGTTGGTAACCAAAGCTCCTCTTGAAAAAGAACAGAAAATATACACGCCTTCACTTGAAAAAATATTGGTAGATATTTTTGTTGACCGTAAACTGTTCAGCGCTTTTCAGGGCAGTGAACTTGTGCATATTTTCAACACGCTCTACAGTACGTATGCTCTCAACATCACCAAAATGACGGCTTATGCCAGACGGAGATCCAAAGATCAGGAACTGATTGATTTCATGGCAAAAAACACCCTTCTCTCGGAGTTACTCAGCAAATGATCTTGTCAGAGTCATATACACAAGACTGGATCAGGGGAAAAAGGAAAAAATACCGTGAAAGCGCTCCTAACCCTGCTATTATGGAAAAGGTTATTTATGCCCTTTCCTTGGTCGAGCAGTTGGCTCAAACCGACCTTTCTTTTACCTTCAAAGGCGGAACAAGTCTCCTTCTGATTTTACCAGAACCCAAACGGTTCTCCATTGATGTAGATATTGTCACCACCGAAAGCAGAGAAAAAATTGAAGCCGTTTTAACCGGCATTTGTTCGGGAGGTATCTTCAGTAAATTTGAATTGGACGAACGGAGAAGCTATAACCCTGGCATACCCAAAGCTCATTACAAACTCACTTTCTTTTCGCAGTCTGACAATAAAGAGCTATGGATCTTGTTGGATATTCTGTTTGAAGAGCATGGCTACACGGCCTTGGTGCAAGCGCCGATTATAAACGAATGGATTCAAACAGACGATAAACTGGTTACCGTTCAAATACCTTCCGCTGATTCAATCACAGGTGATAAACTCACGGCTTTTGCTCCCAATACCGTTGGCATTCGATTCAGAGTTGAGGATGCCGATGGAGGCATTACCGAAAAACAGATGGAGGTAATGAAACAACTGTTCGACATTGGCATTTTGTTCGACAGGATATCCAATCTCGATCATCTCAAGCAATCTTTTACAACCACAGCACAAAAAGAGATTTCCTACAGGGGGGAGGCAAACATTACAACTGAGTCGGTGTTGAACGATATTATCACCACCTCATTGATGATTGGCTCGCAGGGCAAGTTCTTTGATCCGAATCAAGAGTTTCAGCACATCGCAAAAGGCCTGACACAATTGAAGTCCTACATCTACAACGGGTCATTCCGTATTGATGATGCGGTATTGGCATCTGCCAAAGCAGCTTATCTGGCCGCTATGATCCTGACAGGTTATGAGGGAGAAATAATACGATGGGCGGAGGGCAATGACATTATGAATTACAGCATAACTCCCATAGAGTACCAGTTTCTCAACAAACGAAGAAACATCCCTGGAGCACCTTTGTTTTATTGGTATCAAACGTTGAGCTTGTTAGGGAAGTTATAGCCTATCCAAGCTTACACCTCCGCCATAGCATAAGCTCCCAGTCGGGAGTGCCGCTTTTGAAGCTCAAAAGAAACCTTTTGTCGGTATCACTTAACTGACTTTGAATCTCCTTGATCAGGTGAGTTTGCGTTGATTCATAGTTTTACCAGCTCCTCGGGCAGAGTGGGGGAAGGAGTTGGGTGAGTTGTTTTGCAGGAGAAGTAAATTCGGGGTATACACATCCCCCCGAATTCGAGATGTATGTCCTTTGTGTTGAGTATATCATGTTCCGGAGATACTGGCACTATACACTCCGGTGTGCACGCTTGTGCGAGTGATAATGCGTAAAGTCCCTGCTCAGACCGGGAAAATGGTTGCTGTGGCGTTATTTTGTAATAGTGTAACGTCGGAGTATATTTATTCAGGAAGCGGGATCAAGTTTGCCAAAGGAGTAGCGATTATATGACAACAGCAGAAAAGAAACGCCGAAGCTCACGCGCCTGAAAATCTTGCCCGACCCATTCAATAGCGCTTTAACGATGTAGATGCGGAAAATCTTCCAATTCCACCACGCCAGTTATCAAGGACGCCACCATTACTTGGGGCTTGCTGAATAATTCATAAGTCATTTTAAGGTAATGAAATAAGGGTATATTTTCGTATATTTCGTGTAAGGAAAACCATGAAAAGTCATCAAAAACCTTGCACCTCGAAATCATCGTTTTATGTATCAGCCCAAGTTTCATCAGCTCACGTTCGAAACCTTTTACCTGCCGTTCGGAGGCAAACTCGACCGGAATAACCGATGGATCAAACTGGCAGATTCCATACCATGGCATTTGGCTGAAGAACGGTACTCCAGGAAATTCCCCTCAAAACGAGGGGCGCCAGCACTAACCGTTCGTATGGCATTGGGAGCCCTCATCATCAAAGAAAAACTCGGCCTGACCGATGTTGAAACCGTTGAGCAGATCAAGGAAAACCCTTATCTCCAGTACGTCATTGGGCTGGAAGGCTATCAATATGAAGCTCCCTTCGACGCATCGAGCATGACTCATTTTCGCAAGCGTCTCAAACATGCCGATCTGGCAGCTTTGCAGGATGAACTCCTGCAAATGCAGCAGGCGAAAAAGCAGACAATGAGTAGGAAAAATGACGATGATAATGGATCCGGAACCGGCTCCGCCAACCAGGGCAGACTCATTGTTGATGCCACCTGCGCACCGGCAGATATAGCGTATCCGACCGATCTTGGGCTGCTCAATGATGCCCGTGAAAAGAGTGAAATACTCATCGACAAGCTCTACGCTCATGCCCCGGCGGAAATAACGAAACCCCGGACCTACCGGCAGAAAGCGAGAAGAGATTTCCTTGGTCTGAGCATGAAACGGAACCTGTCAAAACGCTCGCTGCAGCAAGGTCTGCGCAAACAGTTGCAGTACCTCGGACGGAACCTGAAGAGTATCGCTGCATTGTCGGAATCCGTATCCCTTACCCTCCTTGAGCCACGCTGGTATCGAACTTTTCTTGTGATCAGTGAACTCTACCGCCAGCAGCATGAGATGTACCAGAGCGGCAGAAAAAGCATAAGCGACCGACTTGTGAGCATCAGTCAGCCGCATGTCCGTCCATTGGTACGAGGCAAGGCGGCAGCAAGGACAGAGTTCGGGATGAAACTCTCGATCAGTGTGGTTGCAGGCTGGAGCACGATA